>CAZARW010000012.1:0-54894 GCA_964487645.1 uncultured Prolixibacteraceae bacterium | reverse complement strand
TTTTGAAAAAGAGCAAAATATCATTTTAAAGAAATTTAACAGTATGGATGCGAGGAAAAAACAAAAAATAAAGAACGACTCAATTTAATGTTTTAAAAAAAGGGATAAAATCATTTGTTTACTACATTAATCCTTATTTTTGATAAGAAAAACAAAAAGACAATGATTATTATTGGAATAGCAGGAGGAACCGGATCGGGCAAAACCACTGTAGTAAACGAAATAACAAAAAAAATAAAACAATCCGAAGTTGTTGTTATTTCGCAAGACTCGTACTACCGCGACAATGCCCATTTACCGCTTGACGAACGTCAGAGAATCAATTTCGACCATCCCGATTCAATTGAGTTTGAATTATTAATTAAGCACATAAAAAAGCTCAAAAAAGGCGAAAATATTGCACAACCAATATACTCATATCTTACATGTACTCGCTCAGACGAAACCATTGAACTTGCTCCACGACACGTAATAATCATCGAAGGAATTTTGTGTCTAACACAAGCAAAACTGCGCGATTTAATGGACATAAAAGTATTTGTCGATTGCGAAGCCGATCTGCGTTTATCACGAGTTATTAAACGCGATATTATTGAACGTGGCCGTGGTGTTGATCAAACATTAAAACGATACGAAGATACTGTAAGACCCATGCACCTGCAATTTATTGAACCCTCGAAACGATATGCAGATATAATCATTCCGCAAGGTGGCCAGAATAAAGTTGCCATCAATATTCTTACACAGTTTATCGAAAATCAACTCCAAAAAAAATAATCCATTATGCTTAACAATATTCAAATAGAACAGGTTTTATTTCTCGACATCGAAACAGTACCCCTATACCCGCATTTTGACGATATGCCCGAGAGGTTTCAGAAATTATGGGATAAAAAATCGACTTATTTTCGCAATGAAGAGCAAAGTGCTGCTGATGTTTATCAACGTGCCGGAATATATTCAGAGTTTGGCAAAATTGTTTGCATATCGGTTGGAACCGTTTATCAAAAAAAAGGCGAAAATCGATTCAGAGTAAAATCGTATGCCGATCACGACGAAAAAAAGCTTTTGTACGATTTTGTAAACATGCTCAACAATTATTGCAAACAAGGTGCAGTAAAACTTTGTGCCCACAACGGTCAAGAATTTGACTACCCATACATTGCGCGCCGCTGCTTAATAAACGGTGTACCTTTACCCAAAATACTCGACATTGCAGGTCAAAAACCCTGGGAAACCAAAGATGTTTTACTCGACACTCTTCAGTTGTGGAAATTTGGCGATTACAAGCACTTCACATCACTTGATTTGCTTTGTGCTATATTCGACATACCTACTCCAAAAGACGATATTGACGGCAGTGAAGTTGCAGGAGTGTATTACGAACAAAATGATTTAGATCGCATCATTATTTATTGCGAAAAAGATGTTTTTGCACTGGCTCAGCTTTTTTTACGTTATCAAGGCAAAGCATTGTTAACACCCGAAGCATTCGAATCGGTATAACAAGACGAATCAACTTAATGCGCTTGAGTACTTTTAAGAGTTATGAGCGTAATTTCGGGGCGTATACCTACCCTGCCTGGGTATCCTATTCCTCCAAAACCCCGGTTTATATACAAATATTTATTGAAAGAGCTGTGCATTCCCGCCCATTTTTTATATTTTATTTGTACCGGGCTCCACCTAAAATTTCCAATTTCAATTCCAAACTGCATCCCGTGTGTATGTCCGCTAAGAGTTAATGCTACAGGAACTTTACTGTGAACTACTTTTTCTGTCCAATGCGATGGATCGTGCGAGAGCAAAAGCACAAAGGCTGTAGTATCGCTTATGCCATGTAATGCTTTGTTGAGTTTCCCGTACTGCGGAAAAGGTTTAACACCCCAATTTTCGACCCCTGCAACATACAGTGTATCATTGTTTATTGAAATTGTTTGATGGGAATTTTCGAGCAAAGTAAAACCCATTTGCTCAATATATTTGCGTAGTTGATTTACATCCTTGTTCTGATCATCAGTATTTAAATGCGATGCATAATGGGCATAATCGTGATTTCCTAAAATGGCAAATTTACCGTAAGGAGCTTCAAGTGATTTTAATAAAGGAATATATGGTAAAGCTTCGTTGGATATATTGTTTACCATATCGCCTGTAAAAACCAACATATCGGGGTTTTGAGCCTGCAACAGATCAATACCTTTTTTTACCTGCTTTGTGCTGCCAAAAGTACCCAGATGCAAATCAGATATTTGAGCAATTGTAAAGCCATCGAATGATTGGGGAACAGCAGAATGCTCAAAATGTATCCGGTGGATTTTATAATATGTAAACCCAAACAAATTGCCATACAGTATAAGAACAAACAATACGGCACCAGCAATTGCATTTGTGTATCCTAACCATTTAGGCCGTTGGGGTAATTTTACAAGTACTCGCTTATTTAATAACTGAAACAACCAGAAAAAAAACCGAATCACATCACCAATAAAAAAAAGAATAAGCGAACTAAGAAGAAAGATAAAAACACCTAAAGAAACACTAATTATCAGATTGGTAAAACCATTGGCAGTTAAATAATTCTGAGCCTGACGATGCCACATAAACAATAATCCGGCAGCAAATAAAGCTATAAAAACGCCATAAAGCCATGTGAGTATTTTTGATTTGACCAACAATGACTTTTTATAAGCATAAAAAGAATAGCAAAACAAAACAACAAGAAAAACAAGAAGAATAATCCACATAGGCAAAATCTATTTAACAGTAATTAAAACATCCTTTTTTTCACAAAGCACCCCCAAAGGTTCAACATCAATATCCAGTTCTTTTAACATATTTTTCACCTCGTCAATCCCCGATTTTTCAACGGCAATAAGTAATCCTCCGCTTGTTTGCGGGTCGCATAGAATTTTTTTCATTTTTTCGTCATTCAAGTGTACATTCTGTCCGTAGCTTTCCCAGTTACGGTATGTACCTCCCGGTATACAATCCAAATCAATATAGTTTTGCACATTAGGCAACAAAGGGATTTTATCAAAATTAATTAAAGCCGACAAATTGCTCCCCTGGCACATTTCGGTTAAATGCCCCAGTAAACCAAAACCGGTAACATCGGTCATTGCTTTAACTGCTTTAACATTGGCTAAACGTTCACCAATGTTATTCAATTTCATCATGGTATCGGGGGCTGTGTTTTGATCGCAATCCATCAATTTTTGCTGCTTTTGAGCAGTTGTTAACACGCCCACACCTAAAGGTTTTGTTAAAAACAATTGGCATCCCACAGTGGCTGTATCGTTTCGTTTAAGTTTATCGATAGTAACCGTACCTGTAACAGCCAAACCAAAAATTGGTTCAGGGCTATCGATACTATGCCCGCCGGCCAATGAAATTCCTGCCTGTTTGCAAATATCCCGTCCTCCCTCTAAAACCTGCTGTGCAATTTGAGGCGACAGTACATTTACCGGCCATCCTAAAATAGCAATGGCCATTATTGGCGAACCTCCCATTGCATATACATCGCTTATAGCATTGGCTGCAGCTATTTTTCCAAACATATACGGATCGTCAACTATTGGCATAAAAAAATCGGTAGTGCTAATAATTGCCGTATTATTTCCCATATCATATACCGCAGCATCGTCGCGGCTATCGTTACCAACCAGCAAATTGATATCAACCGGATTATCGATTTTTGTTTCGAGAATTTGAGTTAATACTTTAGGCGAAATTTTACATCCACACCCGGCACCATGGCTATATTTTGTAAGTTTAACTGTTTCCATTACTGTATATTTTTAATGTACTGCATAATATCTCTTGCATTTGCAGAATGATTAATACCCGAAAGTGTAATTTTTTGCACTTTATTTGAATCACGAGAGTCCATTCCGCGTAAATACGATTTATCGTAATAACGTAAAGCAATTGTTGCCACGGCATGATAATTTTTTGCCTCTAGATATTCAATGGCCTTTTTTTCGTTATCGTAGCCAATTCTTTTTGCAATACGATGTATTGATTCAACCAGGCTTTTGAAATTGCAATGAGAATATTCATCAACTAAATGTTTCACACGTTCTGTTGCAGGAATATCAATAAAATAAAGCATAGCCTGTCGCATTTGATTAAAAAGGGGCATCGGAATTTTAACTGAGCCAATATTATAGCTCTCATCTTCGAGCCAAATTGGTTTACTAATATCAAATTTTAAAAACTGTGCATGCAAATCATTCTCAAACTGTTCAACAGTTGGTTGTGTTCCCTGATCGATTCCACCAAAAGCTGAGCCCTTGTGATGCGCAAGCCCTTCGAGGTTGGCAACCTGAAGCCCCGTTTGCTTCATCTCATCTAATATATAGGTTTTTCCGCTGCCTGTGTATCCTCCCAACACTCTCAAAATGAATGGTTTTTCAAAAAATCGCAAAACATAATTGCGGTAAGTTTTATAGCCACCATCAATTAAAAAAACCCGTTCAAAACCATTATCGGATAAATGTTGTGCAAACGATTGGCTGCGCATGCCTCCACGCCAACAGTGAACTGCTACTTGTTTATTTGGAGCTACAGCCAGAGCTTCATCAATAAACCCTTGCAGTTTTGGTGTTACATATTTATAGCCAAGCTCAATAGCGGCTTCCTTGCTTTGTTGCTTATAAACTGTTCCAACATGAGCACGTTCGTCGTTTGAAAACAAGGGAATATTTACTGCTCCGGGCACATGGCCTTTTGCATATTCTCCAGGCGAGCGCACATCGATAAGAGGATATGATAACGAAAAATAATCATCGATAGTAATAGTGGAAATCATGCGACAAAAATAATGGTTTTATTGTACCATTGTCTGTTTTACAAAAAACTATCGGCACAAAAAATCAAAACAAAAAGCTCTAGTTTTTGTATTCGACTCCATCCTCAAGAATAAACGTTTTTTTGCCAGCGGATTTAAACACCGGATTTACATAAGCATGAATATCGCGAACTTTTGCAGCATTAATTGTATCGATACGAGTATTGACATAATATACTGAGAACCTGATTTGAGGTGAAGTACTCAAACGCGATTTACCAACTTGTGCGATAGGATCTCCGGCACTAACCGTATCGCCAATTTGCACCAAAAACGATTCATCGGCAAGCAATTCGTAACGACCAAATGTGTTGTCGGGATGTAGAATGGTAAGAGTATTGTCGCCTACTTTCATATCGTTGCGCATTTGCACTTTGGTCATTTGGCACACAACACCTTGTCGGCATGCATACACAGTTTGATCATAATCCATTTCGAAACCCCAAAGAATTTTATCGGGAGTACGGCTGTTTGTAAGATCAAAACCAACTGCTTTAACTTTTTCGCCTTCAACTACAGGCAATTTATATATTGCTTTATTATCGTGAGTTACCGGATATGCACCAATTCGTGTGTTGTATTTATAATCGAACCCTCCGGGTATATCGACAAAAACCCGGCTTAATGTAAAAATTTTATGCGTTCCGGGCATTATGGTTCCTGTATACGGCAATTCACAATCGGCACTCATGTTTTCAAAATTTGTAAAAGTAAGTTCGAGTTGCATTGGAAAATAATTGGGATTGACAGCCGTAAATTCATAAATGCCATCTCCGGTTCGCTCTACCTTAATTTTAAGTTTTTCGATGGTTTGCGCATGTGAAGTAAAACCCGCAACTAAAAAAAACACTACAAAAACGAAACGTAAATATGCCATGACTTTTATTTTTATTGTTTTATTTTCAATCATTTGCTGCATCAAATGTAAAGAATTATTAAGAAATGTACTTTTATAATACTACAAAAATAATGCGAAACTTTACATTGATGGTAAAAATAAAAAAACGAACATGCATTGTACAATGCAAATATTTTTGTTTTTTAGCCAACTACAAATAACAAACCATAAGCAATGTTTCATAAAAAAATTAATCCTTGGGCATGGGTTCCAAGTTTATACTTTGCCCAGGGTTTCCCATACATAATTGTAACAATTGTTTCGGTCATTATGTATAAAAACATGGGGCTCAGTAATGCTCAAAATACATTTTACACCGGATGGTTTTACCTGCCATGGGTTATCAAACCATTTTGGAGCCCTTTAATCGATCATTTAAAAACCAAACGTTACTGGATAGTTATAACACAGCTTGTAATGGGAGCTCTTATGGCATCAATTGGTTTAACATTGCCGCTTGACGGGTATTTACAATGGAGCATTATTTTTTTCTGGCTGATTGCTTTTAACTCAGCTACACACGACATAGCTGCCGACGGATTTTATATGCTTGCATTAAACCAGCATCAACAATCGTTTTTTGTAGGCATTCGAAACACATTTTGGCGAATTTCTTCAATAGCCGGACAGGGAGGGCTTGTTTTTGTAACCGGATACTTAATAAACCATAATTATTCAGTAAAAACTGCATGGTCGCTTGTGCTTATTGCTGCAGGCATAATGTATTTTGGAGTAGGTTTGTATCACCGTTTAATTACCCCTAAACCCGAAACCGACCCCGAGATGCACCTACAATCGGGAAAAGAAGCTATTGTTCAGTATTTCAAAACATTTGTTTCGTTTTTTAAACGAAAAAATATAGTCATTTTTATACTCTTTGTAATGCTTTACCGTTTAGGCGAGGCACAACTTGTTAAACTTGCAGCTCCTTTTTTACTCGACAGTACCGAAGCAGGAGGCCTTGCCCTAAACAACGAACAAGTTGGATGGGCATATGGTACAATTGGTGTTATAGGCCTTGTACTGGGAGGAATTTTAGGAGGAATTGCAGCAGCAAAACATGGATTAAAAACATGGATATGGCCAATGACCCTGGCAATTATGCTCCCAAATTTTGTATATGTGTATATGGCATATGCGCTTCCTCAAAATATTATCCTTATACAACTACTTATTGCTGTTGAACAATTTGGCTATGGATTTGGATTTACCGGATATATGCTATACCTCATATATTTTGTTCAGGGAGAAAACCGTACA
The DNA here is from genome assembly GCA_964487645.1 of uncultured Prolixibacteraceae bacterium. GTDB lineage: Bacteria > Bacteroidota > Bacteroidia > Bacteroidales > Prolixibacteraceae > Roseimarinus. The sequence continues at coordinate 47,884 of CAZARW010000012.1, read as the reverse complement.
TCACACTATGCTTTTGCAACCGGAATAATGGCTTTAGGTATGATGATTCCGGGAATGCTCAGCGGATGGATTCAGGAACTGATTAGTTACGAAAAATTTTTCATCTGGGTTATTTTATGTTCAATACCCGGTGCAATACTCATTCCGTTTTTGAAAATTGACAAAAATTTTGGCAAGAAAAAACCGAATGATTAACTACTTTTAGACTTTCAAAATATTTTGTTGTCTCTGTATTTTATAAAATTTAATCTCTTAACTATGACTATAAAAAATAAACCAAAAGTTATACTAATCACAGGCATTTCATCGGGATTTGGCAAAGAAATATCAAAAGAATTAGCAAAAAAGGGACACATTGTATACGGAAGCATACGCAGTAAATGCGATGTTGACAAAGGCGTAAAAACCGTTTTCATTGAACTCACTCAAACACAAAGCATTGTTGATGCTGTTCAGAAAATAATTGATACCGAAGGACGAATTGATGTGCTTATAAATAATGCGGGCATGCACTCCGGCGGGCCATTTGAAGATACACCTGATAAAATAATCAGACAACAAATGGAAACCAATTATTTTGGGTGGATAAATGCAATGAAGTGTGTTATACCGCATATGCGAAAACAAGGCGGAGGAAAAATTATAAACATAAGTTCTATTGGAGGATTAACAGGAATGCCTTTTCAGGGAGTATATTCGGCATCGAAATTTGCAATTGAAGCTGCCAGTGCTGCAATGCGCACCGAACTAAGGCCATTCAACATTAAGCTTGTTGTGGTAAATCCCGGCGATTTTAAAACCCGAAATGTTGAAACGCGTATTGTATCAATTGCAAAAAACAGCCCTTACAAAGAGCAGTTTGAAAAAACACTTCGTATTTTTGAACGTGACGAAAACGGGGGAAAACATCCCAATAAACTGGCAAAAATAATGTGTAAAATTGTTGACAAAAAAAATCCAAAACAGCGATACATTATCGGAGCATTTCTCCAAAAACTTGCAGTTTACGTTAAGCGCTTTATTCCCGAATCGGCTTTTAACCGAATAATTGCCCGATATTATCACATCAAATTTTAATCTGTAAACATGGACTTCAAGGATATCGAAAATAAAATAAACACACTTCGCGACGAAATTGACCACCATAGCTATTTATACTATGTAAAATCTCAACCCGAAATATCGGATTACGATTTCGACATGAAACTCAAAGAGCTTGAACAGCTCGAAAACGATTATCCCCAATTTGACAGCCCGCATTCACCTACCAAACGTGTTGGAAGCGACATCACGTCGGAATTTATCCAACGCAAACACAAATATCCAATGCTCTCGCTTTCGAATACATACAACGAAGGCGAATTACGCGATTTTGATATGCGTGTGCGCAAAGAAACCAACATCGATCCCGAATATGTTTGCGAACTAAAATTCGACGGAGTATCAATCAGCCTTTTTTACCAAAACGGAATACTTACACAAGCTGTAACACGTGGCGACGGAGTTCAGGGAGACGATGTTACAAACAATGTAAAAACAATTCGCAGCATTCCGCTAAAAATGCGAACAAAGCAATGGCCCGATGAATTTGAAATCAGAGGCGAAATTGTAATGCCTTTTAAAGCATTTGAAAAACTCAATTCCGAAAGAATTGCCCATGGAGAAGAACCCATGGCCAACCCACGCAACACAACATCAGGGACTATAAAAATGCAAGACTCGTCGGCAGTAGCTCGCCGCGGACTCGATGCTTATTTTTATAATGTCCCGGCCGAAATACGCCTTACCGAAACTCACTGGGACAACCTGCAAAAAGCATCGCTTTGGGGGTTTAAAATATCGGAACACAGCCGCCTGTGTAAAAACATTGACGATGTTATCGAATTTATTCATTATTGGGATAAACAACGTGCAAATTTACCTGTTGCAACCGATGGTGTGGTTATAAAAGTTAACCAAATACTGCTGCAAAACAATTTGGGCTTTACAGCCAAATCGCCTCGCTGGGCTGTAGCTTATAAATTTAAAGCCGAACAAGCAACTACACGTCTCATTTCGGTTTCGTACCAGGTAGGACGCACCGGTGCTGTTACCCCGGTAGCAAACCTCGAACCGGTTCAACTATCGGGAACCACTGTAAAACGTGCATCGCTGCATAATGCCGATGTAATTGCCTCGCTCGACCTACACCTCAACGACATGGTTAAAGTGGAAAAAGGCGGCGAAATCATTCCAAAAATAGTAGGGGTTGACGAAACCCAACGTCATCCTCTCAACCAACGTGTTGAATTTATTACGCACTGCCCCGAATGTGGAACAAAACTGACCCGGATTGATGGCGAAGCGGCACATTACTGCCCCAACGAAGCGGCTTGTCCTCCACAAATTAAAGGCAAAATAATCCACTTTATAAGCCGCAAGGCAATGGACATTGACGGTATGGGTGAAGAAACAGTTGAATTGTTTTATAATCAAGGGCTGATTAAACATTTGCCCGACCTTTATACGCTAAAAGCATCACAAATATCAACTCTTGAACGATTGGGCGAAAAATCGGCTCAACGAATTATTGAGGGCCTCGAAGCTTCAAAAAAAGTACCTTTCGAGAGAGTATTGTTTGCAATGGGCATTCGCTACGTAGGCGAAACTGTAGCAAAAATTCTCGCACGTGCCTTTAAAAATATCGATTCACTTTTGCTGGCAACTCTGGAACAACTTATCGATGTAAACGAAATTGGAACACGCATTGCCGAAAGCATTATCAACTTTTTTGCTATTGAGCAAAACCGCCAAATGATTGAAGAATTGCGCCAACACGGTCTGCAATTCGAATTGTCGGACGAACAGCTTGCAGGTACAAGCGACAAACTGGCCGGCTTATCGATTATTATTTCGGGGACATTTGAAAAACACTCGCGCGACGAACTGAAAAAGCTTATTGAACAACACGGGGGCAAAAACGTAGGTTCCATTTCAAAAAAAACAAACTACCTGTTGGCTGGCGAAAATATTGGCCCGGCAAAACTCGAAAAGGTAAAAAAACTCAACATTCCTATTATTTCAGAAGATGAATTTTTGAAAATGATAAATGAGTAAATTCTCTTCTTTGCCTAAAGCATTCAATTAAATCATATTTTGTATAAGATCTATTCCCCCTCGTATTTTAACCCAAATTGATGTTTTTTGTACTAAAACAATAAACAGACGATTGCATTGTGGCCGGCTTTTTGCATAAAATATTTCATTTCGACGTATATTTATCAATCAATAGATCGTTTGATTTTAGTACCCGAACAATACATACGACAAAATATTTATCAATACTACCATAAATTTTAACTTATGAACCTACGCATACTATTCAGCCTGTTTATTTTATTAATAACAACAAGTTGCAACACCGCCCAAAACACCAATTTCGAAACACGTTTCTCTACTGCCGACTCTTTACTTAACCAAGGACTGCCCCGCGAAGCAATCAAAATTTACGATGATATATACCTGCATGCCTTAAGCGAAAACAAACATGAAGAATTGATTCGCAGCATTGTTGAACACAACAAAAGCATATGTTTTATTGAAGAAGAACCACTGGTTGGCATTATTGAACAGTTGAATAAAGATATTGAACATATAAAAGCTCCGGCACAACAAATCATTCACAGTCTCATTGCCGAAATATACTGGAGCTATTATCAGCAAAACCGTTGGCGATTCCACAACCGTACCGCTACTGTTGCTTCAACCGGGAACGATATCCGCACCTGGGATTTGTCACGACTGGCCAACCAAACCATTCATCATCTTCACCTTTCGTTGCAAAACGAAAAATTGTTGCAGCAAACGCCTATCAACAATTTTGCTTCTCTGCTTCAGGGCGATTCAACCTTGCGTTACCTGCGCCCCACCCTGTACGATGTATTAGCACATCGTGCCCTCGATATTATTAAAAACTCCGAAACCGGGCTTACGAAACCTGCCGAAACGTTCACCCTCAATAACAAGGCTTTTTTTATGCCGGCCAGCGAATTTGCAAAACACAATATTGAAAGCAACGACACGCTTTCGTTACAATTTCAAAGCATTTCAATATACCAGAAACTCACAAAATTCAGACTTTCACAAAATAATACCAAAGCACTTACCGAGCTTGAAATCGACCGAATTAACTACATATTTCAAAACAGTAAGCACCCACACAAAGACTCTCTCACTGTTGCTTTGTACAACAGGTTAAGTACACAGGACTTACTTGATGAATCGAAGGCCGAAGTCCTTTATCGATTGGCTCAGCACCACTACATGCAGCACAACAGCAGTGACGAAAACCGACTAATAAAAAGTGTAGACATTTGCAACAGCATTATCGAAAAATATAAAAAAACAAAAGCAGCAGAATTTGCAAAAAAACTGAAAGCCAACATCGAAAAACCCGAAATCTTGCTAAAAGCCGAACAAAGCATACTCCCCGAAAAACCTTTTCGCATCCTGCTATCGTGGAAAAATATCGATACTGTAAACATCGAAATACGAAAGCTAAACCTTCAACAATTCGAGGAAATGCTCAACAAACGAGATTTTGATACCAACACCCCGAAATCGTTTGTATACGTTAAAAACTGGAAACAAAAACTCCCCGCTTTTACCGATTACACCATGCATAATGTCGAAATTCCATGCAATGGACTTACTCCGGGTTTTTACATAATTATTGCCCAAATGCCTCAAAACAACATGAAAATTGAAATTGAACAAGCGGCATTAATACAGGTAAATTCTCTTGTGCTAAACAGCCGGAAAATGCCCGAAGGACATTTTTTTGTAAGCTGCAATGCACACAATGGTCATGCAGTTGCAAATGCCAAACTTGAACTCTTCAAAAGAGAATATAATCCATCAAGTCGTTTGTTGTATTATTCAAAAGTAAGAGAATTGACCAGCAACATAAACGGTGAAGCAGTACTCAGAAAAATGGAAGAACATATAAACCGGATACTTTTAAGTTACAAAAACGACACACTATTTATAAACAATGCATTAAACTATTCATATCCACAAGAAAATAGCAGAACCCAAACAATACTTTATACCGACCGAGCCATTTACCGCCCAGGTCAAACTGTTTATTTTAAAGGACTTGTTTTAGAAAAAGAAAACGAAAACTATAACATTAAAACAAAGCATAAGGCAACTGTTACACTAAAAGATGTAAACTGGCAAGACTTAAGTACACTGAATTTAATTACAAATGAATACGGAACTTTTAGCGGCAATTTCACCCTACCACAAAATGGGCTGAACGGAACATACCAACTACAGAGCAAATACGGCAGCACACACTTTCGGGTTGAAGAGTATCGCCGGCCTACTTTTGAAGTACTATTCGATAAACCCACAAGTTCATTTTCGTTTGGCGACACGGTTTCCATTAAGGGCAGTGCCACAACTTTTTCGGGTGTGCCCGTGGGCAATGCTATTGTAAAATACCACGTTACCCGTTCCGAAGAACGCTATTGGTGGTGGCTGCCACAATTGCCCGACAAAACAATTGCTTCGGGTCAAACCACAAGTAATCCCGATGGTTCGTTCAACATTTCATTTCACGCATCGGAACATGATATTGACAACCCCGACAGAGTAATGGCCTACAGCATACAAGCCGAAGTTACCAACCTCAACGGCGAAACACAAAAAAATCAATCTTCGGTGCGCATAAGCAATTCAAACCTGCTAATTACCTGCACCTTGCCCGATGTGCTGTATGCACCCAATTTTGAAGGATTGAAAATAAAGGCCAACAACCTGAACGGTGAGGAAGTACCTGCAAAAGCTATAATAAGTATAACACGCCTAAAGTCGCCGGGGCAACTCTTATCGGATCGGTACTGGGAAGCTCCCGATGCATTTATTTTAGAAGAAAAAAACTTCAAAGAGAAATTTCCGAACTACCCCTACAAAGAAGAAAACAAGCCCGAAAACTGGCCAAAAGGAAAAAAAGTATTTGAGCAGGAAATTGTTTTACCCTTAACAAACAACATCGATTTACGCAAATGGCTGAATGTTGGATTTGGCCACTATTTGGTAGAAATAAATGCGAAAACGGAAACCGGAAATCAAAACGCAAAGTGGCACAAAACCGTCCGCTTAATCGAAGAAAAACCATCGAAAGCCGAAAAAACAGCCGATTGGATTACACCGGTTAAAACACAAGGCGAACCCGGCGAAACTGCCGAAATATGGATAAGCGCAATAAATCCACAAGCCCCAGTGCGCTTTGAACTGGTTAAAGGCGATGAAATTCTGAGAAGCGAAATCATCCGTCCTGACAATAAAGCTTACCGCTTGCTCATTCCCATTGCCGAAAGTTATCGTGGCAATGTTGTGGCTCAATTCGTTCACGTGGCCAATAACCGTAACTATCAGCACTATGTGACCATTGAAGTACCGCATAACGATAAAATAATCGACATTACCTTCAATACTTTTCGTGACCACTTACTGCCGGGAGAAAATGAACGATGGAGCCTTACCCTGAGCGATCAAAATGGCAAGGGCATTGAAGCCGAAATGCATGCCACGCTTTACGATGCTTCGCTCGAAAAATTTGCAAACCTTAATTGGAAAAGAAATTTTATGCAAAACAGAAACAACAGCTTTTACCGATGGAAAAGCAATTCCTTTGAACAATTGGCTGAAATATTAAGATACAACAATTATGCTCCAATTTTCTCAAAATCCTTCAGATGGCAAAAACAAATTGAAACAATAAATCTGTTAAATTTCAATGCCGGAGGATACAATAATTTATACAATTCGCATAAGCGCAGCAAAAGAAATTATTCCGAAGAAGAAATTATTCCAATAACAAGGCAAGAAAACACAATGCTTTATTCAATGTCTGATGACATGGAAACAATTCAGAAAAAAGACATTACAAATAATCAACACACTGAACCTTCGTTAAAACAAAGCACAACCGATTTTTCTGACATTGATATACGCAGCAATTTTAACGAAACGGCCTTTTTCTATCCACACCTGTACAGCGACAAAAACGGCAAACTCGAAATTACATTTACAATACCCGAAGCCATTACTCGTTGGCGAATGATGGGGTTTGCACACAGTAAGGATTTTAAGCACGGCAGCGTCACCAGGGAGCTGGTAACTCGCAAAAATGTTTCGCTTGCAGCCTATGCACCCCGATTTATGCGCGAAAGCGACACGCTGACCATATCGGCAACAGTTAGCAACCTCACCAACGAGGCACTCAGCGGAAATGCAGTATTGCAATGGACAAACGCAGTCACTTTTGAGCCAATCACTTCAAACATGATGGCAGGTGACTCGATACTGAATTTTAAAGTTGAAGCCAACAGCAGCAGTGCAATAAGTTGGAAAATAATTGTACCCAAAGGCCTGCAGGCAGCAACTTACAAAGTAATGGCCAAAGCCGGCACGCACTCCGACGGGGAACAAAAAACCCTTCCTGTGTTCACCAATCGCCAACTGGTAACCGAAAGTCTGCCTTTTATGGCACGTGGTGGACAAAAACTGGAACTGATGTTCGACAAAATGGCAAATCACGGTTCCTCTACCCTCACTCATCATTCGTACACTATTGAATACACCAGCAATCCGGCATGGTACGCCATACAATCGCTCCCCTACCTTATGGAGTACCCATACAACTGTGCCGAACAGGTTTTTAGCCGCTTGTATTCAAATGCAGCAGCATCGGCGTTGGTAAACAGTACGCCACGCATAAAGGCAGTATTCGATGCCTGGAAAAATATCGATACCGGGGCTTTTCTTTCAAACCTCGAAAAAAACAGCGAACTGAAAAGCGTACTGCTCGAAGAAACGCCATGGTTGCTCAGTGCCAAGAGTGAGTCGGAAGCCAAACAGCGTATTGGGCTGCTTTTTGACCTCAACCATATGGGCAACGAGTTGGATGCCGCGCTGAAAAAATTACAAGAAATGCAGTTAAGCAATGGAGGATTCCCCTGGTTTGCCGGAATGCCCGACAACCGGTACATTACACAACACATAGCAAAAGGAATGGGCGAAATGCAAAAAATGGACATAGTTGCCCCGCACTGGAAAAATGAATGGGAAACCATAAGAACAAAAGCCATGGCCTACCTTGATGCCCGTATTGTAGATGATTACAACACATTGAAAAAACAGAACGAAAAGGATTCAAAAATAATGAAGAAATTTCAACCTTCGGTACTTCAACTCCACTACCTGTACACCCGCAGTTTTTATCCCAACGATAAACTTTCGGACGATACACAAACAGCCTTCGACTATATGTTGCAACAAGCCAAAAAACACTGGCTCAATTACAACGAATATGCTCACGGACTCATGGCAATTACCTTTTACCGCTTTAGCGATGAACATATGGCAAATCGAATTACAAAGTCCTTATCGGATCGAGCTATACGCTCCCAAACCGAAGGAATGTATTGGGCGAACAACCAACGTGGCTACTTTTGGTACCAATCGCCCACCGAAACACAGGCATTACTGATTAATGCTTTTAGCGAAATAAACGGCAACAGCTCCAATGTTGAGGAAATGAAAATATGGCTGCTGCGCAACAAGCAAAGCACGCATTGGAAAACCACCAAAGCCACTCTGGCTGCAAGCTATGCTTTATTAAACAAGGGCTATCAAATATTCGATGAAAGTGAGCCAATTACCGTAAAACTTGCCGGCAAGGCTCTTAGCCAAATACGCAAAATAAGCCCCGAAGCCGGAACCGGCTATGTAAAAACCGCTTTTGCAGCAGACGAAATAAAGCCCGAAATGGCGCAAATTAAAGTCGAAAATCCCAACACAGGAATAGCCTGGGGTGCTGCCTACTGGCAGTATTTTGAACAATTGGATAAAATTACCCCGGCATCCAACGACATTGAAATAAGAAAACAATTGTATCTAAAAGAAAAATCTGAAAGCGGAATTGTATTGAAAAACATAAACCCCGACACCCCAATCAGAGTGGGCGATGAAGTAGTAATACGCCTTGAAATTGAAGCTGTACGCGATATGGAATACGTACATCTGAAAGACATGCGGGCATCGGGTTTTGAGCCAAATACCACCATATCGGGCTACACATGGCAGGGCGGTTTGGGCTATTACCGCGAAACCAAAGATGCTGCCATGAATTTTTTTATCAGCTATTTACCCAAAGGAGTTCATGTTTTTGAATACAGCCTGCGGGCTTCACATGCCGGACAATTTTCTAACGGTATCACAACTCTGCAATGCATGTACGCCCCCGAATTCACCACACACAGCGAGGGGATAAGACTAAACATACATCAGAAATAATAATGAATAAGCAATGAATAAAAAAAACGAGCATTGAAATCATCGGTGTTCGTTTTTTTATCAAAAATATTGTTTAGCTGTTTCTACTTTGCTATAAATTTATGAATGGTTGTTTGTCGGTATGTTTCTCCCGGATTTAAAACAGTTGTTGGGTATTCGGGGCGGTTAGGCGAATCGGGGAAACACTGAGCCTCCAAACAAAATGCCGACCGACGCGTATAGGCTATTCCCTTTTTCCCAATTTGAGAGCCATCCATATAATTGCCGGTATATAGTTGTATTCCGGGCTGATCGGTATATACTTCCATGCAAATTCCGGTAACAGGCGAACATGCAACTGCAGCTAACGACACTTGCCCTTTAGTATATTTCAAAACATAATTATGATCATAACCATTGCCCAATTTTAAAGCATCAAAATCATCGTTTATATTGGCTCCAATTTCTTTTTTATTTCTGAAATCCATTGGAGTATTCTCAACCGGAGCAATTTCGCCCAGCGGAATAGCAGTTTCGTCGGTTGGTAAATAGCCCTCGGCGTTTATTTGCAATTGATGATCGAGTATGGTATCGGCACCTTCGCCCGAGAGGTTAAAATACGAATGATTGGTAAGATTACACACTGTGGTTTTATCGGTTGTTGCATAATAATCAATTAAAAACTCATTATTTTGTGTAAGCTGATAAATCATTTTAACCGATAGGTTTCCGGGGAAACCCTCTTCCATATCTTTTGATAAATATGTTAGTTCAAGAGTATTTTCGTTTATTTGTTTTGCATCCCACACTACGGCATGAAAACCACCGGGCCCCCCGTGCAAACTATTAGGGCCATTGTTTTGTGCAAGCGAATACTCGGTACCATTTAATGTAAATATACCGTTTGCAATACGGTTACCATATCGGCCTATGGCTGCACCAAAATATATTTCGCCCGAATTGAGGTAACCATCAATCGATGAATATCCGGTTACAACATCAACCGGCTTACCATTGCTTTTATTAACGTATAAAGCAACTACTTTGGCTCCGTAATTAGTTACACACATGCTCAATCCCTGCTTGTTGGTCAAAGTCCACAACGAGACATTTTTTCCTTGAACCGTTTTTTCAAAATCACTTTTTTGCAAATTTTCAACCTTTGCTTTGCTTTTTTCCATTACACAATATTTTTATGTATTTATTTTTTTTCTTCGGGATATTGAATCCTCAAATGATAAATATTTCTAAGTTTTTCGAGAAAAACTGATTTAATATCTTTAATATCTTTAAAGGTTACCGGGGCATTTTCGAGTTCTTTATTCTGCACTTTCGAATCGATAATCTGATTGACAATAGCTTTGAGGCTTTCAGCATTTTTTTCAGGCAAACTGCGGGCAGCAGCCTCAACACTATCGGCCAGCATAACCACGGTAGTTTCGCGCGAATTTGGGCTTGGCCCGGGATACATAAAATCCGCTTCGTTTATATCTTTATCGGGATTTTCTTCTTTATATTTAAGATGAAAATATTTAACAAGTCCCTTTCCATGATGCATTTTAATAAAGTCGATAATCGACTCAGGCAATTTGTGTTTATGTGCTAAACTTACACCATCGGTTACATGGCTTATAATTTTACCAACACTCTCTTTATAGCTTAATTTTTCGTGCGGATTACGAGTATCAGACTGGTTTTCGATAAAAAATTGTGAGCTCTGCATTTTACCAATATCATGATACAATGCTCCTGCACGCACAAGCATAGGGTTCCCTCCAATTTTTCGAATAGCCTCTTCGGCCATATTGGCTACCTGCATCGAGTGTTGAAAAGTACCAGGAGCCGTTTCGGCCAGTTTTCGCAATAAAGGATTGTTGGTATCCGACAATTCCATCAGTGTAACATCGGATATAAACCCAAAAACTTTTTCAATTATATAAATCACAGGATATGCAATGAGCAGAAGCACAGAACTACCAAAAAACCATTTAATTTGCTCCCAGTGTATTGCGTATATACTATTTTCTTTTACAAGCTCAAAACTCAAAAATACCAAAACATACGATACAAAAACAAAAAACGCTGTGAGTACCAAATGCCCCCTGCGGTGCAATTTACTTAAACTAATAACAGCAACTGTACCGGCAACAACTTGCATTAACACATATTCGTATCCGTTAGGAACAATAAAACCAATAAATAATGTTGCAACTATGTGAATATATAAGGCCATACGTGCACCTAAAAATGTTCTGATGATTACCGGCAACACAATAATTGGCAACAAATACATATTCAATTGATCGTTCTGATAAATTAAACGTGCAAGAATTAAAATAACCAAAAGCACACTCAAAATCATTGAAAAGTTTCTTTTTTTCCAGAATATGAGACGGTTAAAATTCTGAAGATACAGAAACATTGCTGTAAACAGAATGAATATTAACAACATTTGGCCAATAATTACAGGCGACGACCAACCACTGTAACGTTGTTTGCGCTCATATGTTTTTCGTAACGACTCAAGAATGATATAATTTTCGTTATCGACAATATCGCCTTGTGAAATAATCCGAACTCCCGCGGGCACAACTCCCCGTGTTGACGACATTTCGGAAAGTATTTGTTCTTTTTTCTGCTCGTTGTAATTTTCATCGTATTGCAAATTTGCAACCAAATAATCGTTTAGATTAATTTTTGGCAATATTTTCGACACGATAACATTATCGTCGTATTTTGAATGCAACTCGGTATTTATTTTTAAATAGGCCGATTTGAGTGAAAACAACTCAGATTTTGAAACCTGTTCGGCAATGTTGTTTTTCACTACATACACTAACTCGCTGTTATCAAGAACCGTATATGTATTTAAGTCGTTTTGCAGCAAGCCTTTTTGGTATATTTCTTTGTAAATTTTACTTATTGCTACAATATTTGAATCAATTTTACTCTGGGCTAAAGTATCGAATTCGAGTGCAAAAAGTTTACTCAAATTTGTTTTGAGCAAATCAAGCTGATTATTCACAACCGCAGTATCGGCTATAAAATAGGGTATAAAATTTTTGAGCAACGAATCTTCTTCGGCTTTAATCAGCTCATCGGGTTTAAGTACAGGAAAATCGTAGGGTGCTATTAAATTCGAATGCATCCAGGGCATTCCTTTCTGAAACTCGTATTTAAAAGTTCCTTTTTTGGGATAAACCAAAAAAACTACTGCTAGTGTTAAAATAAAAAATATGATATAATAGAGCTTACGAAACCATTCTCTGATTTTACTTTTACGATCTTCCATAAAATATTTTTATATGTGCATAAAAAATCTAAAATCTAAAAATATAAAATTATTTAGCAATAAGTTTCATAGCACACGGATTATTGTATATTTGAAATATCATTAATGAATATTACAACACATTATATGTACGGTATTTCTAATTTAAGCTCTATTCCGGTTCGAACCGAACCAACCGAAAAAAGTGAAATGTGTACACAGGTTTTATTTGGAGAACATTTCGAAATTATTGAACAAAACACCAAATGGAGTAAAATCAGGCTTTTTCACGATCAATACGAGGGATGGATTGACACAAAAATGGTAAGCCCTATTAACAATCGCGAGTTCGAACATTTATGTAAAAAAGAGCAAGTAATATCGACCGAAATTTTTAACATCGTTCAACAAGTTGATCATTATCGTAATTTTTTAATTGTTGCCGGCAGTACTTTACCTCATTTTAAGAAAAAAGATTCGACCTTTAAAATTGGCAAAACACATTACCGTTTAATGGGCAATACAACCATCCAAAGCAAAAATATCGATACCCGCACACTCATTATTAACACAGCCCTAAACTATTTTAACTCCCCCTATTTATGGGGAGGACGTACTCCGCTTGGGATTGACTGCTCGGGGTTTTCGCAAATTGTTTATAAAATTGCAGGCATTTCGATACCTCGTGATGCTTCGCAACAAGTGCTCCATGGCGAAAATTTTTCGTTTGTTGAAGAGGCCTTACCCGGCGATTTAGCTTTTTTTGATAACGAACTTGGAGAGATTATTCATGTAGGTATTATTTGGGAAAAGAACAAAATCATTCATTCATCGGGTAAAGTACGTATCGACAATATTGACCATGCCGGTATTTTTAACATCGAAAATAAACGTTACACACATCAGTTGCGTGTAATGAAACGCATTATTCCATAAATGCTTATTAAACACTTACTGCTCATGTTGCCGTTAGTCTGAAAACATTAATCGAATTTACGTTTTACAAACCAATAATCGTGAAATGAAAAGGCAACAGAAACCTGAGCATAACGCTCGCGTATTAACCCGGCGTTATCGAAACCGCGTTGTCCTGCTTCAAAAGCGATATTAACAGTCGATCGAGAATTAAACACTGGCAACCCCATACCCACCGTAAAACGTGTATCGGTAATAGGATAATTGCGAACTGTAAAATATCCGGTATCGTAACGAAAACCAAACCGGTAAGAACAATTTTTCAGATAATCGAAACTCCGGCGGGGTAGAATCTCAAACCCGGCCGAATAAACCTGTCTATCGATATACGATTTTGTATTGTTTTGACTCCATGGTGAAAGTTCCATATCAAAAGTAAGCAATACTTTTCCGCGATGAATATACGAAAAACCCCCTCCGTAATTCATAGGCACATTGTAAATTTCGGTGTCGTCTTCGTCGCGATATATAACAGCCAACGATGAATTATAAAACTGATTAACTTCGACAGTTGATTGTCCGTAAAATAATTGCGCAGGGCTAAATACTCCGCCAATAGTTATGCCCGACCCCTTTTTTCCGATAGGCTGAACATACTGAAAGGCTCCTTGAAACGACAGTCCAAAATATTTTGTATTTTGAGTAAAAAGCGCAGGATTTTCGGGAACTGCCAAAGCTGTGGTTTTTATACTTTGAGTTATTGGCCCATAATACATCGAAGCATTACCTCCCAGCGAAATATTTTTGGTGATTTTTAATCCAACATTTCCAAAATACTTATTAATACCACCCGAGCCGTTCCAATCGGAAATTACTCCGGTTAAATCACCTTCGGCAGCCTTAACAGTCCTGAAATAATACCCAATGTTACTGTATGGCATCAAACCATAATTTACCATTATGCGTGAGTTTATACGATGAGCCAAAGTTACATGTGATAAGTTGCCATCGTACAAAACTCCTGTATTGTTATTTGCTGTGTTTTGCGTAGTTTTTCCAAAAACACCCATTTCGAAAAGTACCGAAAGTGAATCGATTGCAGTAAGTGATGCCGGATTTTTTAAATTGATATGTCCGTTACCACGCAAAGCATACCCGGTGCCCCCCAAAGCCATATTCCGCCCATGAGCAACATTCGACAAATCGCCAATACCGAAATACGAATAAGGTGATGATGTATTGTTTTGCGAAAACAACATTGTGGGAAATATGCACAAAACAACACTTAATAGTATGTAGTAATTTTTAAAAATCTTCATGTGAAATAACATTACAAATTATTTAAATAGAGCAAATTGCCATATTTTATTCGGGTTGTACTATTTTATTATAACTGCTTAAGTATATTTTCAGTTTCATCTCATCGTTTTTACGTTGAGCATCGCCTATAATAATCTGATCGACATTGGGTTTATCAGGATTATACGAAGTCATTAATAACAAATCGTTTTCGTGATCTTCCACACGTTGATATTCGGTTTGAACATAATGCGAAATGTTGTACGAATAATACGTTTCATCAACAAATTCATTATCAAAATTCAGTTCTCCATATTCCACGTCATCTTTTGATCCTCCAATAATTCGCATTCGTTCTTTAGCAGTATTTCGCGAATCGACAATATTCATATTTAATAACGAAGGCAACTGGGTTGGCGAAATAAATGATCCATTAAGGGGCTCAATCAACATTTCGGCTTTGAGTATTGCACTAATTCCATATACATATTTGTACTCTTTAACATCGGGGAGTTCAATACGGGTCGACATTAAACCACTTTGAATAAAGGTCACGTTATTGGTTTGTGTACTTGATAATTTTTTT
This sequence comes from uncultured Prolixibacteraceae bacterium, assembly GCA_964487645.1. GTDB lineage: Bacteria > Bacteroidota > Bacteroidia > Bacteroidales > Prolixibacteraceae > Roseimarinus. The sequence continues at coordinate 32,489 of CAZARW010000012.1, read as the reverse complement.
TCTTCAAAATCTTTTCCTGTCAATACTGTGCCTTCAAAAAATGAATTTTCGTAATTATTGGCAATATAGCTGTATGCCAAAAAATTTGTACCACTAAGATGTATTTCGAGCGGAAAGCTCAGGTATTTGTTATCGGCTATTGTATTATCGCTGTAATACATGCGCATTGTTGGTGCTTTCGACGAGTCGGGCACTGCATTAATTCCAATAACCAACGAGTTGTTTTCGTCGGCCGGTTTTATCGATAATCCATGGAAATACTCGTTTTTAAAGATTTCTTCATCGTTTAATGTATCCGATTCCATTTCAACCATCCGGTAAAATTCGTGTCCAATAGCATCGGATAATCGAACAGATACCGAATCTTCCATTTCGCGATCAGAAAAATCGACAGAAAACGATCCTATCGGCTCATCGGAAGTTTCGAAACGTGTTCTGTTAAAAATCAGACCGGTATACTCGTTGGCTTCAATCTCTTCGGCTACACGGTAAACATCAAATTTAGCCGTTTTAGTAGTGTCGCCAAAACGGTATCCATCGAGGTATAAAACCAAACAAAGTGAGTCGAACTGCGACGATTTGCGAAACTTCACAAAGTTGCATGGATCGAGACGAAAATACGACTCACAAACGGTTTCGATATCGTAATCGTTTACATACCTTCCGGCAAGCAAACGTGTTGCTCCCGATGTTTTAAATGTATCAATAACTGTTGTATATGTTTTTACCTGTATGGTATCAATCATTACCACATCGGCCGGATCGTCGATAAAGCCCGACCCCATTGAATACTCAATATCATCGGGTCCATATTCGCATGCGCTCATAAAAAAAATCAACAATACTGACAGTATATATATACTTCTCATTGGCTTATTCTGAATATTTTGAATCATTGTATACAAAATTGTTTTATTTATGCTTTGCAATTTTTTGTGCAATTATATAATTAAATGCTTACACTTTTTATAGCAATGTGTTGATTTATCACAATATAAAAAGAACACAAGGTTAATGCTTTTATTATATAATTTGATGAAAACAATTCATTTTACCTGAAATTATTTAGCCCGTAAAAGTATAAATTTTTAATCAGCATCGATGTACAGCATATAAATAAATAATTTATTTAACACCCCTTAACATAATATCATAAAAAAGAATAAAGCCTTATACAATGTCATGAAAAGTTCTATATTTGTCGCAGAAAAAAAATGTAAAAACATAATCACAATCAAGGTTATAAAAATTATAGAAATGAAATTGAAAAATCTTATTATTGCATCTGTTGTACTAACAACAATTTTCACTTCATGTGTATCCGAAGTGTCTGATTATATGGGCAACTGGGTAACAAAAGCATATTTTAGCGGCCGTGCTCGTGCCGAAGGAACCAGCTTTGAAATAAACAATTTTGGTTATTACGGAATGGGACGCAACTACAACGATTATTTAAGCGATTTTTGGAAATACGACCCCATAAATAACAGTTGGGAACAAGTAGCCGATTTTCCCGGAACACCACGTGCATACGGAGTAAGTGCAAGTTCTGAAAATTTTGGTTATGCTGGTTTAGGATACGATGGAAACAATAAAGTAGATTTAGGCGATTTCTGGAAATACGACCCTCAAAAAAATGAGTGGACAAACATTGAAGATTTTCCAGGCGGTGAAAGACGATATGCTACTGCGTTTTCGATTGGAAACGATATATATGTAGGTACCGGAACTCAGGAAGACGACGAAGTATATACAAACGATTTTTATAAATACGATGGTTCATCGTGGGAACAAATACCTCAGTTAACCGGACAAAAACGCCGCAATGCAACAACTACCAGCTTAAACGGAAAAGGATATCTTATTGGTGGTAATCGCAACGGTGTGTTAAACGACTTTTGGCGCTACGACCCCGAAACACAACAATGGGAAGAATTACGCCGACTCAACCATCAGGACTATGGAAAAGAAGATGTGCCAAGATATAATGCTGTAGCCTATTCGGCCGACAATAAACTATACCTTGTTGCCGGTAACACCAACTCGTCAACAACATCAACCTGTTTTGAATGGGATCCTCAATACGAAGAGTGGATTCAGAAAACATCAATTGAAACAAACATTAGCCGCGAAGGTGCCGGATCGTTTGTACTTAACGGATACGGATACATTGTTGGCGGACGCAACGGAACATCCAGCTCATCGTATCGCGATGATTTGTATATGTTTCAACCCAATGTTGAAGCGAATCAAGATGATAATTAATGCGTAAAAAAAAATCATTCTGGCTAATACTCGTTTTGGTACTTATTTTTGGATTTATTTATTTGAATAAAAACAAAACTCAAAATACAGTACACGAGGACCAAAACAAACAAAACTTTAGTATCGAAGTGTTTTGGGTTGATACTCTTGGCTGGGGATATAAAATTTTTGACAACGACAAACCCTTTATTGTGCAAGAGCGAATACCAGCCACTGCAGGAACAAAAAGGTTTAAAACAAAAGACGATGCTCAAAAATGTGCCGAGTTAGTTGTTACAAAAATTAACAACTTTGATTTTCCTTCGATATCAAAAAACGAGCTCGACAGCTTAGGTGTTGTTTACGAATAAGATAGATTACAAAACCAATAAAATATTAAAACATAAAAGATATGAGTCGTAGATTTTTAATTATTGTGGCACTGCTTGTTATCTCAGTGGCAGGATACTCTCAATCAAAAGGTTCAATCGGGTTTAAAGCCGGTTACGATCAGAATTATTTCATTTATGACGATTTATACGGCAACAATTTTAGCGCTTTCCCCGATTTTAATATTGGAGCCGACGCCTCGCTGTATTTAAACGACAATATCAGACTTAGAGCTGAATTAAAATATGCAAATGTTTCGTACACACGCGAATACAACAACCCCGGCTCTTTAGATCAAAACATCGAATACTCAACCTTAGCTATCAACAACCTCAACATCAACCCTTTTGTTGACTTTAAGCTCTTTTCGATTAAAGACAAGTTTGATTTTTACTACACATTTGGAATGAAAGTTGAATTTTCGGTTGGCGACCGCCAGCGCTCGTTTACCTATGGTGGCGAAAAAATTGACAAAAGCTTTATTACCGACATACATAAGGATGTGATGCTGGGATCGGGTACAGGTTTTATACTGAAATATAATGTAAACAAAAACCTGGGAATTACTCTTTCGCCCGAAGCAACTATTTTTTATGGCGAATACTACGAAAAAAACAACTGGCACTATGTACGCTCAAGCGTTAATGTTGGTTTTGAATGGACTTTTTAATACCACTGGTATATAAACATAAACAGCCTTGGCTGTATACAATATAAAGCGGAATTGCACAAAAGCAGTTCCGCTTTTCGTTTTAATCAATTTTGATACTTTGCTCTAAAACTAAATTGCTTTCGGGGCCACAATTGCATAATAAATCAAGAATACTTAAACGGGGAACAAAGTGCATCTTTTCGTGAAATGTTTGTGTATATTCAATTAGTGGCCATTCTACCCCATCTATCTTTTTCTCGTGTTTGGGTGACAAAACATCCCTAAAATCATACCCGTCAAACCGATGCTTGTAGGTATCGGTATACACACTCTCATTGTCGAGTTCGAGTTCAGTACAAACAAATTGATGTATCTCCGAATTCAGATCAATAAGAAACTCCCGGCGCTTATGGTAAAACTGAGCTAACTGATCTTGATAATACTCGAAAAAAGGAGACGAACGATATGCCGAAACTATTGAACGCCAATGATTTGTTTGCCAACGTGTAGCATAATCAATACGAACATCTTTAAGCTGCTGTTTTTTCCCACTCAGCTTAACTACAGGCACAGTAAGCGACAACATCCCGTTTGCGCCCAATATGCGACACCTGTTGCGATAAGTTTGTTTACTATAATGATCGGATTGCTCAATGGATACTTTTGAAAAAAAGGCAAATATTGCATAATAATTTACCGGCCCCCAATAAGCAGTATTAACAAGTGCACTGTTCATTATACAGTAATTTGTACTTCAGTTTGAATAATATCAAAAAATAAAAGCAAAAAAAAGGTACCGTTTAGCACGATACCTTTATTTATGCTATTTGTGTATTCGCTTAAAAATTCGTTTAAACCTGATGTTCGACGGAAACTTTTTGTCTTTATCAATCGACATCCAAATTATTGAAGCTTTACCTACAATGTGGTCTTCGGGCACAAATCCCCAATAACGCGAATCGGCCGATTTATGCCGGTTATCGCCCATCATCCAGTAATAATCGAGTGTAAAAGTATAGGTATCGGCAGCTTTTCCGTTAATGTATATTGTACTGTCGCGTACCTGCAGGTCGTTTTTCTCGTATACTTCGATTGCACGTTTATACAATGGCAAATTGTGGGTGTTTATCTCAATAGTTGCACCTTTTGCAGGCACATAAAAAGGTCCCATATTATCAACATTCCAAGTGTAATTTGGCGAATGAGGAAAAATATTTTCATCGTAATTGCCTGCAGGAATAACAAGGCGTTTTACCGAAACAACAATTTTTAATTCTTTAATTTTTTCGAGTTGCTCGCTTGTAAGCGGAAACAAATAACGCCCGCCCGAAAAAATTTCCCGGTCGGCTTTTGCTATTCCCAGCTTATCGAGTACTCGTGAATTGATTATCGACCCATCGGTAGTTATAACATAATTAAATTGTTGCCCGGGAAAATGTTTTTGCTTGTTACCGTTAACATACGCATAACCGTCGATAACCTGAAGCGAGTCACCAGGTATTGCAATACAACGTTTAATGTAATTCTCTTTTTTATCGACAGGTCTCGAATATATTTTCCCAAAAGTCCGTTCATCGTTTAAAACTCTTTCGCGGCCATACATCCGAATCAGCTCGTGATAATTTTGGCTTGGATATTTTACAACTACTGTATCGCCTTCGGGAAAATTAAATACAACAACATCGTTGTTTTTCACTTCGGTTAAACCGTTTAATCGTTTATAGGGTTTTTTTATCCACTCAACATACGATTTCACTTTATGGTTTGTGAGAGGCATTGACTGATGCACAAAAGGAAATGAAAGCGGTGTATTGGGGAGTTTAGGCCCATATGCAACTTTGCTTACAAACAAATAATCGCCTACCATCATCGATTTTTCCATTGACGAAGTTGGAATTACATAAGCCTCAAAAAAGAAAAGCCTGATAAACGAAGCTGCAATTACTGCAAATATAATTGCATCAATCCATTCAACAGTTTTGGTTTGTTTTCCGTTAGGTGGATTTTTCTTTTTCCAAAAAGCCCAGTGTACTTTTTTCGAAACATAGATATCAAATATCACTGGCAAGCCAAGCAAAAACCAGTAATTACCCAACCAAATAACCCACAAAAGATACAAAAGCCCCCAAAAAGCGAACTTTATCCATTTATTAATTTTAATATTTTTCATTAGAGTATAGTATTGTATATATCAAGCAATAAAAAAACCCAAAAAATTCTAAACTATATATTGAGCATTTCGTTCATTGATAAAATTCCTTTTTTGCCCACCGAATACTCGGCTGCTAAAACAGCTCCCAATGCAAATCCTTTTCGATTTTTGGCACTATGTGTAATTTCTATAAAATCAATATCCGAATCGTAGGTAATTGTATGAATTCCGGGCACATCGCCTCTGCGAACCGAATCAATACCTAATACTTCTTTATCTTTGGTAAGTGTATTCTCCCACTTTTTAAGTGTTTTATTCTCACCCAATATATCTTCGGCTAACGAAATAGCTGTACCACTTGGAGCATCAAGTTTACGCGTATGGTGTACTTCAGTCATTGATACCTTATACTGGTCGAAAGGAAGCATTAAACGAGCCAGTTTTTTATTCAGTGCAAAAAATAAATTTACACCTAAACTAAAATTCGATGCGTAAAAAAAGGCTGTTTCCTTCTTGTTGCAATAATTTTCAATTTCGTCCCATTTATCGAGCCAGCCTGTTGTACCACTCACTACAGGAACACCTGCATCAAAACAAATTTTATAGTTGTTAATTGCCGAATCGGGAATTGTAAATTCAATGGCTACATCAATATCTTTCAGATTCTCGGCATTTAAATCGCCGGCATTATCAATATCTATTATTAACCCAATTTTATGTCCACGCTCTTTTGCTATTTCACCAATCATTTGGCCCATTCGGCCATATCCTATCAATGCAATGTTCATGATTTATATTTTAAAAAATTTTGAATCGATGCACAAAGATAAAAGAATCATTGTACAAATCTATTTTCGTCATAATACTCTGAGCCTATACATTTATTATTTTAACATAAGCATCAATTAATTTGTATTATGCAGTAGCTTATTGTTACAAACACAAGAGTTTAAAAATGTTAAAAAATTGTATTTGGTTTTTTAAAATTAGATATTCATTAAACTTATGCTTTTTTGTCCAATCAAAATGAAAAATTATGCTAAAAAGTTGTACCTTTTTATTTTTAAAAAAAGAGCATAAAACAAGTATTATACAACCAACAATTAAACAATATTACATACTCAGTACAAACGGATTAACAAGCAACAATGAATAAAAGTACAAATAAGCCCGGGAAAATTATTGAGAATGAAAAAAAAGAGCACAATAAAACTCAACAAACTATCGACAATCACTTTATCGAATCCCGTGAGATATTACAAACAGGCAACTGGAAATATTCATTCGACGAAAATATTTTATACTGCAACACTCAATTCAGTAATATTTTAGACATACCCCACAAAGACACCCACAGCAATATTCATCACATAAAAAAACTTTTCACAAGCAACAACAATTTAAAATTCAACAGTTTTACAAAACAAATACTGAGCTCTACCGATACCTTAAGTTTTGTTTTTCATATTGTTATTTCGGACGGAAGCAGCCGTTACGTTGAAGTACGAAGCAAGTTATTGCATAACAAACAAAACAAAGCATATGCTGTAACCGGCATATTGCTTGATATTACCAACAGTTATTACAATGCCAATATACTCCGTAAAAACGAAAAACTTTTTAAAAACTTATTTGATAATCATACTGATATATTTATAGTTTTTGAACCGGTTAAAGACAAAAACAACACGATAAGCGATTTCGTTTTTAAAAATGTTAATGAAGCCTATGTTCAAAAATTTGAAACCGACCGTAACGAAATAATCAATCAGAATCTTTCGTCTCAGGAACAGCTATTCGAGCAATTTTTTTCGTATTTTAAAATTACGGCACTTACCGGTGAACCTCAGCAAGATCGGTTTTTTATCCAATCGGTTGATTTGTTTGTGGATGCATTAATATATGCACCCGACGAAAATACAATTGCCACAGTATTGCGCGATGTATCGCTAATCGTAAAAACCGACATTTCGCTTCGCGAGAATGAAGAAAAATACAGGCAAATATTCTCGATTGTTAACGATGGTGTGCTTATGGTTGATGCCGAAACATCGAAAATACTTGATGTAAATCCCACCGGCTGTACAATGCTTGGTGCAAATAAAGAAGAGCTTTTAACAAAAAGATTTGATGATATATCGGATAAACCCGAAATGATTCACGAACAAAACACGCAAAATCTGACCGAAAAAATCAGCTTTAAACTTATCCGAACCGACCAAACCGAAATCAATATCGAAGCAAGCATTTCGCATTTTAACTGGAGCGGAAGAAAAGTAGCCATTGTTTCGATGAGAGACATTTCGCAACGTATTGAAAAACAAAAAGAATTAGTTTTACGTGAAAAAAAATATAAACAATTGTTTGAGCATTCAGACGATGCAATTCTTATTTTAAGAAACTACCGAATAAGCGATTACAATAAACAAACCAATAAATTATTTGCTTCGAAAGAAAATGCTTTAATAAACAAAACATTTTGGAACATATCGCCAACTCACCAACAAAACGGAGACGACTCGCGCTTAAAAATTATTGAATACATGCAGCAGGCTTTGCTGGGAAAACACATGCAATTTAACTGGTTGTTTATGACAAACAACAAAAGCTATTTTTTTGCCGATATTAAACTATCATCAATTTTACTTGACGACGAAAAAGTTATTTATGCAATAGTGCGCGATATAAGCCCTAAAAAACAAATTGAAGACAACTTAAAACTCAGAGAGCAACGTTGGCAATATGCACTCGAAGCAAGCAATACCGGTATATGGGAATGGAATATCGAAACAAACGATGTTTTCTTTTCGGATACCTGGAAAAAAATGCTGGGTTACGAAAATGACGAAATTCAAAATAAATTTGAAGAGTTTGAAAAACGAATTCATCCCGACGATGCTGCAAGGGTATATAACCAAATACAATTGTACCTTGATGCAAAAACCGATGAATTCAATATTGTATTTCGATTCCGCACAAAAAATGGCAGTTTTAAGTGGATAAATGCTCACGGAAAAATTTTCTCGTTCAATGCGCAGGGAAAACCCGAACGTTTTATTGGTACACATACCGATATATCGCGTTATATCATAAAGCAAACAAACAACAAACGTGAAATCGAGAAATTAAAAAATGCATCGGCAATGATTAAAATGGGCTTTTGGAATCTCGATCTCCGAAGCATGTGCTTTAACGGATCACCCGAAACCTTTAGCCTGTTTGGATTCGAAAACACAACAAGCCTCACGTCAAAACAAATTGAACAACTGATGCACCCCGAAGATCAGAATTTGTTTATGGCTCAGTTTATCGAAAACGACACCGATAAACCCCGAAAAAGTATGTTTCGTATCATTACCAACAATACAACTAAATTCATCAGTTCATACGCCTCGGCCGTATATAGCCAAAATCAACTGGTTGGTTTTGATGGTGTATTTCAGGATATTACCGATATCAAAAGCGAAGAACTGGGAATGAAAGAACGCAATAACCTGGTTAACACATACATCGAAAAATCAGACCAAACAATCATCATTGTTCAGGAAGACGAACTGGCCTATGCAAACAACAATTTCAAAAAATTGATTGGTTACGAGTTGGGCGAATTCAAAAAACTCAACATGCAGTTTCCCGACATAATTACCCCCGAAGATAAACCCCTGACTCAAAAAATGATTGATAATATTTTAAAAAATGAACGGCAAAAAGAACGAGGGCAAATTCGGGTTTTAAGCAAACAAAACAATATTAAATGGATCGACATTCAAATTATTGCAATAAAATACCATGGCCAAAAATCGGCTTTAATTATGGCCTCGGACATTACAAAACAAAAAGAAACCGAAATTGAGGCTTTGATAAAAAACAAACAACTGCTTACATTTTTTAATCAGTCGACCGAAGCAATGCTCATTATCGACAATAAACAGAGAATAAAAATTGCAAACAAGCAATTTTATAAATTAACCGAAAGCAGCGAAAAACAGATTACAAACAGCTCTGTTAAAGATGTTTTTTCGGACGAAGGTTTTTTTAATTACGACGAGATAATGAGTAAAATTTTTGCAGGAAACTTAAAACAATACGAATCGGAACTCATGCTTCAAAACGGAATTTGGGTAAACGCTCTTTTTATTCCTGATATTCCTAAAGAAAATACAAGTATCAAAAAATGTTATTTGTTTTTAAACAATATCGATATTGCTAAAAAACAAATTGATATGCTTACCGAAGAAAGTTACATGCTCAAATCGGTATTCGAAAGATCAGTAGCAGGAATTGGGGTTTTCGATACAAAAGGAAATTTAATTATCCATAACGACTCGCTACTCAAAATACAGGATATTCAAAAAAAGAACGATTCAAACATCAGCTATCAAAATCTATCGATAATATACAAAGGGAAACCGGTAACAATTGATCAGGTAATGGCTCTTGATGCTCCTTTGAGTTTTGACCAAATTATAAGCCCAACAAAGGTAATTTATTTCGAAATCACTAAAATTGATTTGCTTTCGTCGCAGGCAATTATGGTTATTAACCGCGACATTACCGCTCCGTATACCCAATCAAAAGCAATTACATCAAATTTCAGGCGTTTCGAACGGTTATTCCAGCTCTCGCCCATTGGTACTGCTTTACTTGATAAAAACAGAAACATTGTATTGTGCAACTCGCAATATGCCAACACATTAGGATACACCCAAAACGAACTTCACAATCAACGCATTGATATGCTCATTGGATCGGAAAAACTCACAAAACTCATTACCGATTTGTCGGAATTGTTTGCCGGTGTTACTTCGCATATCGATATTACATCAAAAATGCAGCATAAACTCGAGTATTCAGTTCAGGTGCACTCAACAATTACTGCTTTTACCGATAGTTTTAAAGACGTACAATACGCCATACAAACAATTACCGATATAAGCGATACGGTAAACAAACAAAATCAAGAAAATATTCAAAACAGAATTGATGTGCTTAATACTATTGGCAATTGTTATGCTGTAAAAATTCATCAAACTTTACAAACAGTATATGCCAATGCCCAACATGTATATAGTACAAATCAAAACGCACACATTGGTTCGTACATGAATCAACTCATGGAAAAAACAATCGACAGCTCAAACGCAACAAATAACCTGCTGATTTTTAGCGAGCAAATTCAAAAACTCAGAATACCGGTAAACATAAGTGAAAGTATCGGCAAAGTAATACTCAAACTCAAAATACCCGATAACATTGCAATACAAACAAAATACAACTATTCGAACGAAAATATCATTGCCGATAAAATACAAATCGAAACGGCAATCGAAAATATATTGCTTAATGCAATTGAATCAATATCAAAAGAAGGTGAAATTGTTATTGATGTTCAATCTGTATATTTCGATTCTGAGTCATCGCACCCGGGTTTAAATGTTGAAACCGGAAAATATTTAAGAATTCAGATTGTTGATAACGGAAAAGGAATTAAGGCTGAAAATATGCCCAAAATATTCGATCCCTTTTACTCAAACAAAAAAGACAGTTCGATACGAGGGCTTGGTTTAACAATTGCCTTAAGCGTTGCCGAAATGCACGGAGGCACTATAAAAATCGACAGCACATCATCAAAAGGTACAGTTTGTACAATGTATCTAAAATGTCAAGATCCCGACCAAATGGATTGGATTAAACCCGATGAATATTTTGTGCAAAATACACTTGCCAACATTCTCTTAATTGACGACGAAGAGGTAATAAGAAAAGTTAGTGCTAATTTGCTCAAAAAAATGGGATATAATGTACTGGCCTTTTCGGATGCACAAAATGCCTTAAAATACTATAAAATGCACTACAAAAACATTGATATAACTATTGTTGACAAGCAAATGCCCACTACAGACGGCATACAAATTATTCACAAAATACAAAGCATTAATCCCAACGGTCTCGCTGTATTATTATGCAGCAATACCGAAAACACCGAGAAATTAAAATTGCCAACAAACACAAAATCTGTTCAAAAACCGGTAAGTATCGAAAAACTTTCAGATTCTATTTGTTATCTGCTCAATAATAAAAAATCGTAAATAAGCTCTGGGTACAATGACAACGGCAGTTCTATTTTTTTATTTAGCAATACTCATTATCATTGCCTTTACCAGCTTTAATAAGGTAAAAAATTACAGCGATTTTTTTATTGCTCATAAAAAAGGCAAATACTTTACAGTAAGCGGAAGCTTGCTTGCCACAATACTAGGAGGCTCGGCCATTATAGGATCGGTTGATGCCGGTAAAACCATGGGGTCTGCCTCAACTTGGTTTATGCTTTGTGCTGCAATTGGTTTGTTTGCTTTATTGCCATTGGTAAAAAAAATTAACAATCTTGGGCGTTTTACCCTCCCAGAGTTACTCGAAAAATTGCATGGTAAACAAGCAAAAAATATTGCTTCGTTTGTTATTCCTATTGCCTGGCTCGGAATTATTGCCGCTCAAATTATTGCTTCGGCACGTATTTTACAAAGTTTTACCGGAATGGGTTATCAAAGTGCGGCCATTATTTCGGGCATTGTTTTTACAATGTACACATTTGCCGGCGGTCAAATATCGATACTAAAAACCGATTTTCTTCAATCGCTGCTCATACTTGCAGGGCTTGGCGTAATTGCATTTTTCACATACAAAAGCTCAATCGATATTCCAAAAAACATTTCAACACTTACATTTCCGTTTAACCGGTCGTTCGGCGCTTTCGACCTTGTAGTGTTGCTTATTACATATGCAAGCACGTTTACTGCCGGCCCCGATATTTACTCCCGGATTTTTTGTGCAAAAAATTATACAACAGCCCGTAATTCAATAATAACAACAGCTTTAATCCTTATTCCTATTGCGTTTATTATTGGTTTTTTAAGTATAGCGGCAACAGGTATTCCTCAAGCCAACAGCAACGGAGCAGCTATAATCGATATTTCAATTTCGGTATTACCAACCTGGATTGTTCCACTTATTGTAATATCGCTGTTAAGTGCTGTATTATCTTCGGCCGATACATCAATGCTAAGCAGTGCAATAATAATTACCGATATTGTTGAAAAAAATAATTTTTCGGAATCGAGTCTCAAAAAAACACGAATTATTATTTTAATTATTGGAGCACTCGCCTTACTAATAGCCCTTGGGTTTACATCAATTATCGGGATGCTGCTTATAGCACTATCAATTTATTCGGGAGCTTTTACTTTTCCGATAATATTTGGTTTAAGCGGCATTAAACCCCATAAAAAACATGTTTCTGCAGCAATTATTACAGGTGGTAGCGTAGCACTTGCGGGTCGTTTGTTTGTCGAATTCGGAAACTCAAATACCGGAAACATAATTCTTTGCACAGCGTTTGCTCTAAATGCGCTCATTATGCTCAGCGGAATACGCAAAAAATAATTCGTTCATGCAATTATGGATTTACATAATGGCAAAATTAAACGACATCCCGAATTTAGTACTTGAGCGTTTAAATCCACTAATTGTACCATGCGGATCGTTAACGCTGTGTTGCAAGTATAGTTTTACATTGAGTTTATCGCTGGCCATATAATCGGCCTGAAAATTAAAGGATAAAACACGCACGCCACCGCTTAATTCACCAAAATCAACCTCAGGATCCATTTTTCGCAATACATTTTTATAGTTACTGCTGGTAACATCTAAGCGCATATTCACATCGTTTGATACTTGTTGTGAGCGCTGACGTGTTTTAATAATCATATCGAGGCCCGAAAAACGATAACCTATACCCATCGTAAACTCATTCCGAATCATCTCATTAAGTTGTTGTGAAGTAAAATCAAGGGTGAGATTTCGTGATTTTCGAATTTCGAAACGCGTGGTCAAATCGTTATGAAATCCCATATCGATATTAATAAGCGGATTGAATGATTCCTGAATATTAACCGAAGTGATGTTTAATTCGGGAACAAATGCATCGCCCTCGCGAACCCAGCTCAAACCATTATCGTCGGGAGCATAAGCAAGGTTTGTTTCAAAACGGCCAATACTATATGTTGAACGATAACTGTGGTTAAAATTCAACGAATGGAAAATATCTTTCAGCCAATCAACATTTTGAGGGTTTCCGTTGTAATTGACTCTCCAGTTTGGACGTATTGAAGCAAGTCCCGGACGTGCAGTAAGCGCAATTTTATTTGGATCGGTACCGGTATATGCGGCTAAAAAAGCCGGAATAATCACATCGGTAGTATTGGTTGTTACGCCAGGTTTTGTTTCGCCTTGTTTTTTGGTATACCCCTCACCTTCGACCCATCCACGCTCCTGATCGAGCCTGTCGGCAATAATTTGTAAATAATCGTACCTAAACTGGTCAAATACTTCCGAAATTAATATCGTATCCTTTAAGTCGTTATTGAACAATGTTTTCAACGACAAAATTGTCATATCAAAGTTTCCGCTCTCTTTCATATTTAAGAGTTCGAAATCGTTAACCGTTTCGTTGTAATTAATAAAGCTGCTTTCGTTTTTCGATTCGCGCCACGAACCGGTAAAATCGATTTTCAAGTTTGCAATAGGTTCAACCTGAACCGAAAAATTCCAGTTACGGCTGTTTTGAAGTAAATATTGCTTTTGAATCGAATTATCGGTAGTTAACCAGCCTTTCCGTCCGGCTTCGAGAGCAAAATCGCGATTTTGCCAACCGAGCAAAAACGGAATTGACGGAGCCAGCATATTGCCGGTACTTTCGTCGTTTCGCATTCCAAACATGTAGGGTTCGGGTAAAAATCCGGGCATTATGGTTGTTCCGTTAATAGTATATGTAACCCGTGCCGAACGTACTCCCAGCAAAAAACGGGTAGTATGTGCCAATGCTTTTTCAATAAAGAGCTCATTAACTTCCTGCACACCATTTACTACAACTTTTGCTTCGCGCACCGATGTTTCGGCAGTAAAATTCACACGATTTTCGTCAACAATTGAAACTTCGCCCGCTATAGTATCGCCCTTTTCGTCGAGTACAGCAACTTTTATATCGCGGGTACCTAATTTATGGAAAATCGATTTGGGCACATCGGCTCTAAAAATCACTTTACGTTCGGTGTATTTAACATCGCGTGTACGTTTTGGCTGGCTGCTTTTTTGAGCCTCACGCTGTTGTTGTTGCCGTTCGCGATTTCGCGATCCGTATGTTCGTCGCGAAGTACGTAAGGTACTGTTAATCGATTTAAAATAAGGCACTTTGTTGTACAAGGTTAAAAAATTGAGTTGTCCGCTTGCGCGTATACTCATATTGTTGTTGGCAGTATTTCCAATTTCAATGCCCTGAGCTCCATTGCTCATTGCCATTTCGGGCCCGGCAAGCCACCCATAGCCTCCCTGATAATTAACGCTGGCCGAAGTCCAGTCGAGTAAGGGTAAACGGTTTATTGGCACCCTGTAATTTATGGTAAAGGTGTGCTCATAATCAACCGGCCGCCCAAACGATGCAATATTCCGGTATATCTCGTCCATCATTAAATCATACTCATCGGGGTACAAGTCTTTGTTCATCACTCCTTCAAGCTCATCAATACGCGAAACATTGCGATTTGTAAAATCGATACTCAACGATCGCGATAAATTGTATCGCAAATCGAAATACCGATTCCACAACAAATCTTTTTGTACAGTAGTAGGCAATTCGATATTATAGCCTGAATTATCACGGGCTTTTCGTTCAAAATATGTACGCGATAAATCAGTACGGAAAGAAATCATTTCGGGCAATACCGAAAAATTAAATTCGCGAATTAAACTCATTGCCTTAGGCTTAAAGAGTTTTACGTTTTTAAAAGGAGAAATATAGTTTGCCCTTGTGTTGTATGTATAGGTAAATACTCCTTTTTCGATTTTTTGGTATTTCTTTTCTTCTTCGACATTGTGCGCTGTTTGCTCATTTTTTGAATACGAAACCGTAAAGTTTTCAATGTCGGTGGGCAATGGTTTACGATCGGCTTTTTTACGCCGGGGTTCAATCATTACATTATTAACGTTGAAACTTTTGCGGGTAACTACATCCTGCGATAAATTCAGCAACTCTTCTTTTTCTTCGGGATCCTCAATAATGTCGAGTGCATCATTCATTTTAACATCGGAGCTGAGAGGATTATACTCGGGCCTGGCAACGCTTTGCGAGTAACTGTAAAATAACGGCATACGTAAGCCAATAGCCTCGGGTACAATTTTGCCAATATCGGTTGTTGCAGTAAAATCGAAACGAGTTTTATTATCGAGGCTTCGTGATGCAGCTGGTTGTGTAATGCTTCCCCATCCAACCGACTCGGTTCGTCCCGAGAGGGTTAAACTTCCCAGGTCGGCTAAACGTAACGACATACGTCCATTTGATGCCCAGCCACCATTGAGGTTTGTATCGCTCACACGTAACTCATTTACCCAAACTTCGACCGATTTTGGCCCCGAATTGTTTTGTTTCGGATTGCGAATCCCGATATGCACTTTTTCGACATTCCCCAGGGTTGGATTACCAATTACCCGAATAATATTGTTTGCGCCTGGAGCATCGGTATCTAAAACCTCGTACAGTTTCGAACTGCTTACTGTAGCGCCTGCTTTTCGGGCTTCGGCATCGCGGGCAAGTTTTAAGTTCGAAAATTTTGTAAGGTCAACAAAAAGTTTGTTTTCTTTTGGCCATACCACAAGCCTGTCCGATTCTAAATCGTTGTTGTACGAAGTTGCCGGCACAGGGGTAAGTTTTAGTGGTATTTCGTATTCGTAATAGTTGTTTCGGTCTGATCCAAGGCGCACAAATACCGACATTTCGTTATCTTCAAGCGGATATCCTTCAATTTCTTCGGCATGAATTTCCATTTGCAAACGCTTAAATTGCCGCAAATCCATTCCAATTTTTTTGTACACAGCTCTGCCATCGCCCTCGTCAAGATCAATAACTTTTAATAACATCGATTGTTCGTTAAGCTCAACTATGGTTGTTGCTGTAGGATCTTCTTCGCGCTCGATACCCGGTGGCAGTATATAGTTAATTGGCTTTCGGTTATTATTTTCTTCGATATTAATTGATGTTATCTCAAACTGTGCATTTGCCGACACTACGCTTCCACGCTCTGTAATTGGATCAGGATCTTTTCGCCAGTCGGATCGAATAAGGTTTAACGATCCAAAACGCATAATAACCGAATCTTCGAAATTGGTTAAAAACATCCGCATAAACCGTATCGATCTGAAATCGTATATATCGCCAATGCGCTCGTATGCTGTTGAGTCGGTTATAGGAATTTTAAACTGATACCACTTAACGGTTTCAACATCATTGTTTGCCATCTCAACCGAACGTTCAACTTCATCAACGATAAAGTTTTTGCCTAATTTCATATCCTCCGGACGCAAACTCACATGGTATTGGTAATACGATTCGTTTTCGCTCAAAGTATTATCGCCGTTTATGTCTTCGATATCGGGACCTACACGTCCAACGGTTGAATACTCTTCTTCACTCATTTCGAGTGTTGGAGAATTATTTTCGGAATTGTTGTAATACTTATATCGCTCAAGAACCGATGCTTCCATTTGATCGAGAGTCGATCCGCGATAGTGTCTGAAATTATCGTTTGCGGGGTCGGCAATAACTTTTTGCCAGGCATCTTCCGAAAGAATATTTTGCAGTTTATTTAAATATTCTGAAAAGAAATCTGCTTCGCGATCGTCGTTCAAACCATCAAATCCAATATCCTGATATTCACGGCTTCGCGAATCGTTATCAAAACTCACTGTCATTTGCTGATTAGTCGACACACGCCCCCATTGTGTAAAGTCAACCTTCTCGTCTTCGTCACTCAAAGGCAAACCATTTTCAAACGATTTTCGTGAATCGCGCAGTATATCTTCAGAAATATTTCCCAGGTTAATGTATAAGTCACCACCTTGATGTGTTCCCTCGTCGTATATAAAAGGATCGAGTAGCCAGAATTCGATATATTCAATATTTGATGTTTCGAAATTTGGAGTTTTTATATCGCGCATAATACCTCCCCAACGGGTTTGGGGTTGCAACAAGCGGTTTTCGGAATCGACACCCGCCGAGATATTGTTGTAAGGCTGGGTATCGAAATTGTATGGGCCTTTTTCGCTGGGATAATATGCAAGGTTTAACTCAACAATGTACATAGGAGCCCCCAGTTGGTAATCGCGTCCGGGATATATTTCATTAATGCCAATAGTACGTGTATAATGGTTTGAGCGAAGGTTTGGGTCGCCTTTTAAATACGATGGCATTACCGTACTTCGGGGGTCGTTAAACACTTGCCTATCGATATAATACCACGACAAAAGAGCACGGTTATATCCCGAAGCTAAATCGTCGATCAGTTCCGATTCGGGAAACAGTCCTTCTTGCTTTTGAGGGATTGAAGCCAGGTACCATCCCTGCGAGTTCAGAAATGAATACGATGTTTCAACACCTTCAAAATCGTCGATATAAACTTGATTATTAGTCGATTTTGATTTTCCTGTAATTAACTTAGCCACTTCGCCTTCGACCGAAAAACTTGATTCGACATCTGAATCGTAAAAAGGAAGTAAGTTTGCAATATCGGTTAATAAACGTGAGCGTTCGCGATACTGAAAGTCGAGCCCCAGCATAAGGTTTGTTACCGGTTCGTACCCCATTTCAACTTTATTGGTCATCGGACGCTCGTTCATAAACAAAAAGGTTCCGCCAATATTGAGTTTATCCGAAACGTGGTAACTTGCATAGTTTCCAATCATGGTTTTGCGCTGGGTCGATATAAGCTCCTGGCTTTCGGTTGAAACCTGAATGGGAGTTCCGGCTTCAATGAGCCCTTCGTTAATAATTTTAACTTGTCCCATAGCGTAATCAACCACATAATCAATATCCTCTTCGAGCCTTTGTCCGCCTGCACTAACCACAACCGAGCCCGGAGCCAGATTAAATGCATTTAACGATATTTCGGAGCCTGATGAGCCTTTATACGAACCTTTTATAAGAAACTTGTTGTGTTCCGAATCTTCTTCGGCTTTAATTTTTGTTTCGCGATAAAGTGTTGAGAAAGCATATTTTTCTTTGAGTGCTGAAGATGAAATGTTTTTGCTGATATTTTCGCCAAAAGGTTCGAGAACCGGAAAAATTATTCGTCCGTTTTGGCTCTGTACAGTTACGCCTTCGATAAAATCGAACATACCATCACCACTTTTTGTATAATCTTGTTGCGAGTTCAGGTTATCAAGATTCATTAAGCGCAATAAAATTGTATCGCGCAATTCGCCTTCGGGCAAATTTGTGATGTATGTATTGGTTGAGTCGTTTTTGTACAAAACCTGCAAATCAAATTCAGAAGATGTTAATCCGTAAGCACCAATATTATACACGTTTTTCATCATTAAATCCCAGGCTGAACTGTTTGGTGAGAAACTGCTTGGTTTAATCAATTTAAGAATTAAAGCATCGCCCGATTCGATATTGCTATTGGTAAATTCTCCCACAGAATATACCTCGCCCCGATATGTATATTCGAAAGCAACAGCTAAAACTTCGTCGTTATTCAATGGCGAATTAAGCGATATAAATCCTAACTGACTGTTAAAGTTAAATTCGTTATCGTTTAATTTACGAGCCTGATCAATTTTTTCCCAGTCGATTCCGTTTTGAAAATTGAACGATTTAAGCATATCGAGTGAATTGTTCACCTGAGCACTTTGCCTAATCCCTTCGTGGTTTGTAATCAACTCGTTATACATCCCGTTTGTTTCGTTTGACGGATATTCGGTTGATGAAGCGGCAAACTGAGGTACTGTATTGGTAATGTATTTTTGAGGCTCGCCCAAATCGCTAAACGCCACAATATTTCGTGCCGAGGTATAATTTTGTACTTTGTTGGTTACCCATACTTCAACGCGATTAATGGTAACTTGCGACATAATAACCGGCAACATGCTCAGCGCATTGTTGTAGTTATCGCGAAAATATTTCGAAAGAAAGAAGTGACGATTTTCATCGTAATCTGAAGCATCGATTTCGAAACTGGTTTTTTGTGCACCACCTTCGGTTTGAATTACCTGCGATTCGCCTTTATGTTGCGAAATAACCGTTGTGAGGTTTAGTCGCCCAAACTGCATTTCGGTTTTAATACCAAACAGATTTGTTCCCCCCTGAATAAGTGTTCCGTTAAGTGGCAGTGATACATAACCGGCTTCTATTCGCCGCAGAATTTCATCTTCGCCACCTGTATATTCCATCTTCATTTGATTTTCGAAATCAAAAGTCGCTTCGGTATTGTGGTTAAAATCGATTTTTACTTTTTCACCAATTTTACCGTTAACACTTACGTTAATTTGATTATCGAAATCGAGTATAGTGTTTCGCTGCAATTTTTCGGGCAGTGTATTGTCGCCATAATATGTGTGTTCAAGGCCAATAAGCACTTCGACGTATCCTTGTGGTTTTATATCAATAACATCGCTGCCAAAAATATGATTAAAGGCTTCGCTTTCGATTTTTAATTGCGGTATAAGCCCTCCCTGCTGCATTTCATTCTCGATAGCCCCGGTAGTGCGTTTTGTTCGCCAATAATTTTTCACCGACTGATCGAAATCGTATTGAACATATTCAGAAAGCGACATTGTTTTTGGCAAGCGATAATACATGTCGCCAATTTTTTCGTAGATTATGTATTGACGGGTTTGGGGATCGTATTCAACTTTGCGCTCGATATTGGTTGGATTTGATAAATACAAGGGACGTTGCGGAACCTGCCCGGGATACTGATAATGGGTTTGATCTGAAAACGGGTATGGTAGATTGCCTGTAGTATCAATCCGCACTTCGGTTTGGGGCACATTATTTTGTGCATAACCATTGCTAACAACAGTTAATAAAATAAGGGTTGCCCAAGTTACTATGTAGAGTATTTTTTTTTCCAAAATTGTAATAAAAAGGGATTTACATTTGCTTCAAAGCACTCTTAATGATTTGTTCGACAGACAACGAAGGCTCTTTGCTCAAAACATCGTTTACAACCTTTTCGGCATTTTTTCGTACAAATCCAAGAGTTACTAATGCAGATAACGCTTCATCGCGCATGGTATTGTCTGTATCTGAAAAAATGTTTGTCGAAATTGATTCTTTAGCGAGTTTATCTTTCAATTCGATAATAATTCGCTGTGCAGTTTTTAGCCCTACGCCTTTAACACTTTTAAGTTTTTCGACATTTCCTGAAACAATTGCGCTTTTTATTTCGTCGGCTGTAAGCGACGACAAGAATAAAATGCCTGTAACTGCACCAACTCCCGACACCGAAATTAACATACGGAATAAAAATCGTTCGTCGGTATTCGCAAAACCATACAATAAATGGGCATCTTCTTTAATAATTTGATGAACATGCAAATGTACTTGCTTTTTTCCTTGCAATGCAGTGTAAGTTGCAAGCGAAATATGTGCAAAATACCCTACTCCGTTTACATCAACAACGATATGTGCAGGGTTTAGCTCTATTATTTGTCCGTTAAGGTATTCAATCATTTTAAAAGTCGGTATCTTCTTCTTTGGTTAAATCAACATGATCCGATTCGCCGTTGCTGTGAATTTCGTATTTTGGCAAAGGATTTTTACTTATATCGTTGTAACGCTTACGGTTTCGGAATATATCGATTGCTAAATAAATTGCCTGAGCAATTGACTGCCCCGAAGCAATATTTTTGCCTGCAATATCGTATGCAGTTCCGTGGCCGGGCGAAGTGCGAACAACAGGCAATCCGGCAGTATAATTTACACCTTTGTCGAAAGCCAAAGCTTTGAATGGTGCCAATCCCTGATCGTGATACATTGCCAGCACTGCATCGAATTTATATACTTGATCCGAACCAAAAAAACCATCGGCAGGATATGGCCCCATAGCAACAATTCCCATGTCGTTGAGTTCCTTCAGTGCCGGTTTTATTATTTCGGTTTCTTCGTTTCCTATTACTCCGTTATCGCCGGCATGCGGGTTTAGCCCCAGTATGGCAATACGCGGGTTAGTACAGGCAAAATCGGATATAAGCGATTGGTGCAGAGTTTTTGCTTTTGAAATAATTAATTCGGAAGTAATGGTTTCGGAAATATTTTTAACAGGAATATGCCCCGTTACAACTCCTACACGAATATTGTCGGAAACGAGCAACATTAACGGATTGTTCGTTTCGAATTGTGTTGCCAAAAACTCGGTATGCCCCGGAAAATTAAACACATCGGATTGGATGTTTTCTTTATTTACTGGTGCAGTAACCAATACATCAATTTGACCGCTTTTAAGATCATTTACGGCAGTTTCGAGAGCCATGTATGCTGCTTCGCCTGCATAATTGCTGTTTTTACCCAGTTCAACCCGCACATTGTCGTCGCAACAATTTACTATGTTTACTTTTGAGTGGTCGGCATCGGCAGCAGTACGCACCTGATGAAAATTAAAATTTTCGCAATCGATTACTTTTTTATGGTAAGCAGCTACTTTTGGCGATCCGTATACTACGGGTATAAACAAATCGGTTATTTGCTGATCGGATAGTGCTTTTATTATTACCTCGTATCCTATTCCGTTAATATCGCCCTGAGTTATACCTACTTTTATTTTATCATTTTTCATTTCGTATCTTAATCTTTTTGTGCCATTAAAATTTTATACCGGGGATAATTTATTGTTTTTATCGGCTTTTCGAATACTTACAAAGTATACTGTTCATTAATTTTATCAATTTCGGCTTGATTTACAAACTTTGCCGAGTAAACCATTGCTTCAACCTGACGAAGCAAATTTCGTTTATCTTGTGATGGTGCATAAACAAACCCCTCGATTGTTACAATTCGGTTGTTTAAAACATCGAGCATCGAATGGCTAATAAAAGGGCCTCCCATAAAGTCGTTTTCAAGACGCCATAAGCCACGAATTTCGGCTGCATAATTTCCGTTTTTTGTAAACTGATTAAAAAGTACCGGAACCAAAGGTTCGGTAGTCATGTATGATCCCTTAAGAGGCCCGGGAACATATTTGTGCAAAAACACATTTCGTTTTGACACCAAATAATCCGAAGTAAAGGTACTGTCGTCGGTATACGGATACTCGTATATAAAAATTCCCTGGCTTATTTCAGGAGTTTCGTATCGTATCCACATAAAATCTTCTTTGGTTTTATCAATTTCAAATCCTGGTGGAACAAGTATTTCAATATTGAATTGCTCACTGGTTTTTTCTGCAATTTCTTTCAGATAATAATTTTTATAATTCAAGATTATGCGGTCACGCTCTTTTTTAAGAAAAAAGGCAACGATTTTATCGGCATTATCGTTCATTATTTTTACAAAATCGGCCTGGTTTTTTGCATCGACATATACAACTGCCTGGGTATAAGCATGAACATTTGATTTAAAGCGAACAGTGTTTTTTTCGACCGATGACGAAATGGTTGCAATTAACAAATTGCGCGATGTTTTAAAAATATCGCCAAATGCCTCACGCGGAATGTTTGTCAAATCAAAAAGAGGCTCATCCTGAGGGAGTGCCAACTGAGGTTGAGTGAGTATTTTTTTTACAGTTTTTCCGGGCTCTGCTTTCCAGGCTTCGGGATTAATAACAACAACCAACTCTCCGGCCTTACCTGTAACATTGCTTTGATAAGGAGTTTGACCTCGCTTAATACACGACGTAAAAGCGATAAGAATTCCCAACAAAATAATCAAAGTTGCAGACTTGTTCATTATATGTATTTTTAGTTTTAGCTTGTTTGAATTAACTCCGGATAAAAACAAAAAAATTAATCTTTTTGCTCTTTTTTCTCTTCCGTGTTGTCTTCTTTTTTTGTGGCATCTTTAAATTCCTTCATTCCCTTGCCAAAACCTTTCATCAACTCCGGAATTTTTTTGCCTCCAAAAAGGATTAAAACAATAACCAAAACAATAATGGCAATTTCGTAACCTCCGAGCATTCCTGCAATTACACTTAGAATCATATTTTCAAATATTTAAAATTCACACAAATATAGTAAAGAGTTTTCAATTCTATTTGAAAAGCCGTATCACATCGTTAGCATTTGCATAAAGCACAAGCATAAGCAATAAAATAAGGCCGACATACTGGGCATATTCTAGAAATTTTTCGCTGGGTTTACGCCCGGTAATCATTTCGTACAAAACAAACATCACATGTCCCCCGTCGAGTGCCGGTATTGGTAAAATATTCATAATTCCGAGAATGATCGATAAAAATGCAGTCATATCCCAAAACACTTTCCAATTCCACATTCCGGGGAAAATACTTCCAATAGTAATAAATCCTCCCAACGACTCGTATCCTTTTGTTGTACGATTAAAAATGAGTTTAAATTGTTTCAAATAATCAACCGATGTTTTCCATCCTCGCTTAAGACCTGCAGGAATTGCTTCAAAAAGTCCGTAATCGATGTGTGCAAATTCGAAATATTTCGAAACATTTGCATCACGATATACGCCCAACACACCGTCATCGCTTATGGTTACAGGGTACGATATTTTATTGTTATTGCGCAAAACGGTAACAAAAACTTGTTTGCCTGCATGGTTTGTAATGTATGACGAAAACTGATCGTAAAATTCAAAGTCGCTACTATCAACAGCAACAATTTGGTCGCCCACAAGAATTCCGGCTTTTTGTGCCGGCGAGTCAGAACTGAAATCGGTCACTTTTAATTCAAAAGGATATCGTAAACCAATTACACCCTTACTTTGAAGCATTTTTGCCCGTTCGTTGTCCGATATTTTAATATCGATAATTTGCCCGTCGCGTTTAAGCTGAATAGTCTTTACATCGTCGAGCATTACAGTATTCATCACTTCGAAATAATCAACTACCGGCTCATTATCAACCGATAAGATATAATCGCCATTACGCAGGCCGAGATCGTATCCTACTTCGTTTACAGTAATACCGTATTTTACATTTTCGATAGGCAAATAGTCCTTACCCCAGGCATATGATATTCCTACGTAAATAATTATTGCTGCAATAAAGTTCATCAGCACACCACCAACCATTATAAGCAAACGCTGATAGGATTTTTTTGCTCTAAATTCGTAATCCTTTACCGGTTGTTTCATCTGTTCCTTATCCATCGACTCATCGATCATTCCGGCAATTTTAACATATCCACCCAGTGGAATCCATCCAATTCCGTATTCGGTTTCTCCCTTTTTTGTTTTAAACAATGAAAAACCGGCATCGAAAAAAAGATAAAACTTTTCGACACGGCACTTAAAGAGTTTTGCAAATAAAAAATGCCCTAACTCATGTATCACAATCAAAAGTGATAAACTTAAAATAAACTGAGCTGCTTTAACTAAAATATCCATATCTAATCTATATATTAACTCATTAAGTCAATTGCTTACACAACGCGTGGGCAATATTTCGTGCTTCGGTATCGCTTGCAATATAATCGTCAACCGATGGGTTTTTAACAAAGGTCACTTTAGCAATTGTCCTTTCAATAATATCGGGCATTCTTAAAAACGCGATTTTATTATCAAGAAAAGCCTTTACAACAATTTCGTTGGCTGCATTCATTGCACAAGCAACATTCCCCCCCATATTCATTGCCTCGTAAGCGATTGCAAGGTTACGAAAAATTTTTGTATCGGGTGCATGAAAATCGAATTGAGCAAAATCGGAAAAATCGAATCGCTTAAAGCTGCTTTTTACCCTTTGAGGATAACACATAGCGTATTGTATAGGCAAGCGCATATCGGGCAATCCGAGCTGAGCTTTTATTGAACCGTCGGTAAATTGCACCAGCGAATGAATTATACTTTGCGGATGCACAATCACATCAATTTGTGAAGGCTCGAGATTAAAAAGCCATTTCGCTTCAATTGCCTCAAACCCTTTGTTCATAAGCGAAGCCGAATCGATGGTAATTTTTGCTCCCATATCCCAGTTGGGATGATTAAGAGCCTGGGCAGGCCCTACATTTTTTAGCTGATTGAGCGAAAATTTCCGAAAAGGCCCTCCCGAACAGGTAAGAATAATTTTTTCGACAGCTTGCGGATTTTCGCCTTCGAGGCATTGGAATATTGCCGAATGCTCTGAGTCGACAGGCAATAACGACACCTGATTTTCGGCACACAGTTTCGTGATTAAATCGCCGGCTACTACCAAAGTTTCTTTGTTTGCCAGTGCAATGTGTTTTTTAGCTTTTATTGCGCTAATTACAGGCAAAAGGCCTGCATATCCAACCATTGCAGCAACAACCATATCAACCGTATCAAGGGCAACAAGCTCTTGCAAATACTCAGTTCCGGCATATACTTCGATGCCTGATTTTTGCAAGGCATTGCTTAGCTGATGGTATTTTTCGGGATTGGCAATCACAACTTTCGAGGGCGAATATGTCAATGCCTGCTGAATAAGCAATTCGGCATTGTTGTTTGCCGTTAAAACTTCAACCACAAACAAGTGTGGGTGAGCACGTACAATTTCGAGAGCCTGAGTGCCTATCGACCCCGTTGATCCTAATATTGCCAGCCGTTTTTTCATCGATGAAAGTTCTTTGTTATGATGAATTGTTTAGAGAGATTCGGATTGAAAATTGATAAATTGTTCGGCATTTAAGGGAACACCATTTTGCCACAACTCAAAATGCAAATGTGGCCCGGTTGAATACTCTCCCTCGCCCCCCATAATAGCTATTAAATCGCCGGCTTTTACTTTATCGCCGGTGCGAACCATAATGTCAGAATTGTGTTTGTATATCGAAATCATGTTATAATCGTGCTGTATTTGCACAACATAACCTGTTGATACCGACCACTCGGCAAAAACAACGGTTCCGTCGTATATTGCAAGAATTGGTGAGTTTTCGCTGGCTACAATGTCGGTTCCAAAATGCCCCGGCGATGCATCAAAACGGTTGACAATAACACCACTTACCGGCGAAATAAAATTAATAAAGGGCTCGTCGACCATACCGATATTTAGTGAAATATTACTAAACTTATATTTATCGGGCACAATAAGATTTTCGAATATCGAGTCGCTGTCCATGGGCTTTAAATCAACATCGGAAAATTGTGTTGCCTTTCTGTCGTCATCTTCAATAACTCCTCCCGAAATAACTGTTTGTATTTTTTGTAAATATTTGTCACGCATCTCAATTTCGGCAAACAATGAGTCAACCATTATAGCATTATTAATTATTTTATTTCGCACCTCAAGGGTTGGATAGCCCGGGATAACATTGTTTAGTGGTGTATAAAAAAATGCAACACTAACCACCGATGCAACAACAATAAAATACAATACTGCAAAAAACCACAGTTTAAACTTTGAAAGCTTAAACGAACGCTTCTCGGTTAAACTGTCGTTATCGAAAACCGAAACCCGGTAATTTTTTATAAACCGGGCAAACCCACTTTGCTTTTTCTTTGTCATAAAACAAAATTTAGAAGCTACAAATTTAAAAATTAAAAGATGGCTAAAAAGGAAAACAGCATTTAGAATAACAGTTTAATAAATTACCGAATGCGCCCACGCGAAGCCATAAATGCATAGTTTTAAAGAAATAAGCATATAGCAAGAAAAAAATATTAAAAATAACAGATATTTTTTTTGGCTTTTAGTAATGTATGTCTATATTTGCACCCGCATTTGGAAATACAAATGTGCACATATTGCGGGATGGAGCAGTTGGTAGCTCGTCGGGCTCATAACCCGAAGGTCGTAGGTTCGAGTCCTGCTCCCGCTACTAAAAAAGAGAACTTAAAAACGGTTCTCTTTTTTTTTGATTCATCACTGCCATACAACTATGTGCTTCTAATACTCAATAACATGGAATATTTTTTTTAAAATATGACAGTCGTAGCTTCACCTCTCGAAAGAAGGAAAAATCGGTATATTTTATTTACCTATGTTTTATGTTGTTAAAAATCACTGGATTGATCAAATCTATCGAGCATATCAATCAAATAACGAATCTTTTTAGAAGCAATTGATAATGTTTTCTTTTTTGATCCCATTTTACAAACACATTCACTCTTCTTTATATTTACTTTTTCAACATGCGTCAAATTAATCAAAGTACTCCTGTCGGCCTTATAAAACGGAAGTTCAGAAAGTATGAAGTTATCGATCACTTTCCCAAACCCCTGAAGCAACATAATGCATTCGCCTGTATTCAAAGTCAATACGGCATAGTGCTGATCGGCTTTTATTGATACAATCTGTGAAGGAACTACATATAAAGGCCCCGAAATGCTTTTAAACTTTACCTTCAAGCTGTTCTCAAAAATACTTGACTGAACTTTTCTCACGTTAACACAGGCTTTTATTATCGATTTCTCCAACTCGCCTATTACAATAGGTTTTGTTAAATAATTCAATGGAGCATGTTTCATCGCTTCCAACAAAATTTGGTTTTCGGTGTGGGCGCTGGTAAATATTACAATAGGCTCGATGCCGGCGTTGTTTAAATCGACCAATAGTTCGAAACCATTTTTCCCGGGCAGGTTAATGTCGAGCAAAAGTATGTCGGGGGCTGTATTTTCTGATAAAAACATGGCTTCCTCAGCATTCGAAGCTAAACCTATACAATTGATTTCGGGCAAATTACAGATTTTGAGTTTCTGCAACAATGTCAATCTCGATTTCTCTTCGTCTTCTACAATCAGATAGTTTATTGGTTTATTGCTGTTCATAGTGTTTAGTTTTCGTAGGTGAAATTTTCGGGAATAAACAGCTCGAACCTTGTACCCACTATATTCCCTTCAGTATTTGTAACATCTTTCTCGTCAAGAATCATTTTACGGGTATTAAAGCTGTTGTAAATTCTAATTTGTTCATTTAAAATGCTCAGGCCATTTCCGCTTCCGCCGGTACCCAACTTTTTTGCTTTTTCGCGGCCAATCCCATTGTCTTCAACAGCAATCAGGATGCCTTTATCGTACGGTTTTATTTCAATCATTATTTTGCCAATATCATT
This sequence comes from uncultured Prolixibacteraceae bacterium, assembly GCA_964487645.1. Classification (GTDB taxonomy): domain Bacteria; phylum Bacteroidota; class Bacteroidia; order Bacteroidales; family Prolixibacteraceae; genus Roseimarinus. The sequence goes on along the minus strand of CAZARW010000012.1, from coordinate 4,029 downwards.
TAAATGCCTTAACCCGTGCTTAATGGCATTTTCGACCCAGGTATGTAAAAGCATATTGGGTATTTTTGTTGAAAGATCGGTTTGAGAGTCGATTTGGAATTGGTATTCGAGTTTGTTTTGAAAGCGCATTTTTTCGATTTCGAGATAGGTTTCAACATATTCTATCTCGCTCGAAATACTACGGCACGATTTTTCGGCATCGCGCAAAGTAATGTTCATCATGTTTGAGTACTTGCCCAAAAATTTATTGGCTTCAAGTAAATCGTTGTTGAAAATATAGTATTCGATATTGGCCAGTGCATTACCCGAAAAATGCGGAATATGTTTCGACCTGATTGACCGCAAGCGCAATTCGTTTAACCTTTTTTGCTCGTTCAATTTTTGTATAAACGCTTTCTGCTTCTGCCTATAAAACAATACGCTTATGTATGCTACAATTGAAACGGCCAAAAACACTTCAAGCAATATGATGTACCATTTTTGCCACCACAATTTAACTATAGTAATTTCAGGCGAGTAAGTAGTTTCGGACCAATCACGCCCGTTAACCGAGCTTTGAACATGAAGCTGATATTTGCCCGGGCGCAAATTGTTGAAAGTGATTTCCGATACATTAGTGGGGCTGTTCCAATGGTCGTTTAAGCCAACAAGTTTATAGCGGTAAACCAATTGCCCGGGGTTGTTAAAGTTCGATGCAAATGCTTCAAATTTTAATGCGTTGGTTGCTGAATGAAGGCCAAATGATGTTTTTTTATCAATACTTTCCCAGGTTGAATTATCGATAGAGTAACTTAGAGCGGTAATATGCGGCTTCTGCAATTCAGGAAAGTCCGCATTAGCCACCTCTTCGGGCTTAAACCGCAAAACCTTATCGCCTACGGTAAACCACAAATATTTTTCACTATCGAGGTAAAAGCCATTTTGGCCAACATCCATGGCCATAAACCCGTGGTGTTGCCCAAAGGTTTTCACGCTGGCCTTGCCTGTAGAATAAAACTCGTTAATATCGATTAAGTGCAATTTATTCAGCGTAGCAACAAACAGCCAATTTTTGTACAAAAAAACCGACCCAATCATTTGAGTAATCACTTCGGCGCCCACGCGTGTTTCTTTGTTCGGGGCTGAATGGTACAACCCCGAATTGGTACCTTTCCAAATGTTGCCCAATGAGTCGCTAACCATCGAAACCACCCCTTTGTAAGCAAAGGTATCGGGCAGCGCGGTAAGTTTTTCGTTATCAAAAATATATTGACGGTTAAAGCTCGTGCATAAAAACCGGCCGTCTCCTAAATCGAGAATTGAAATAATAAAAGCCACCGGATCAATCGGGTAAGTAGTTAATTCCCAATTGTTTTTATCTAACACAACCAACCCTTTACCACCAAACAAGACACGATTATTTTTTTCATCATTTTTGATAAACAGGCATCCAGATTTTAAGAAAAAATTCCGAATTTCATCTCCATCAATAACCAGTAAGCGGCCTTCGTAAGTAAAAAATAGTCGCCCCTTTTCATCTCTTATAGGCGACATATATTGCCTTTTAAACAAATCTTCATCAATGTCGGGGCTAAAATCTCTTGCTGAATATTCTTTAATCACCCCTTTGGGCGACATGCTCCACAATCCGGTTGAGTAGCCAGCAAACCACATGTTTTCATCCTCGTCCTGAACAATTCCCCACACATTATCGCCCACCGATGTAATGTTGAATTTATATTGCTCGAAATTAGCCTGATAGTAATTGTATAAACCCGTTTCGGTGCCTACCCAAATGTTTTTGTTCCGGTCGATTAAAATATTGGTCGGAAAAATCACTTCGTTAATTCGTGTAGTGCCAAATTGTGTTACTTTAAATAACTCGTTATCGGACGTAGTAAAAATAAACGTTCCATTAACAACATGAAACAGGTGGTCTTTCCCGAAATTATCAACCGCTTTTTCATTAAATACTTCAAATGGAAGAAGCTTCAGCTTATTGTCAATAAAATCAATCTTGTAGAGTTGATAATCATGTTTTCCCCATCCCCAAAGTTGATTTTTATCATCAACCGCGTAATTAACAAACCTTTTACCAATTGCTTTACCCCAAATTACCTTACTATTTTCGATAGCAAAGTATAACGAATCGGAAAAAGCATAAATCCGTCTGGTTTTCTCATCAATAAGAACCTTACGGATTCTATTATTTACATCCAGGCTTGTGTACTTTTTGCTTTCGAGATCGAATCGGTAAGAATATTGTTTTGAGCGGTGGTATTTATTTCTCGAATTAAAGAGCAACAATGCTCCGGAAAAAGGGTCGCAATACATATGCTGTTCGCCTGAAGAAACAGAGTCGGGCAAGGGATAAATGCTTACACTATCGAGATTGCAGTTGTTGTATTGCAAGATACTATTACCGGTAAGAAAATAGTATTGTCCACCGTATTCTTCAATATCATAAAAAGTACGGTCGGTGTGGTTTTGCGGGTCGTTAAAATTCAGAAAGTTTTTGCCATCGAAACGGCTGATGCCCCCTTTGGTGCACACCCACAAATAGCCAATCGAATCCTGATACAAAAAGGTAACCTGCGACTGGGGCAAACCATTATAAGTGGTGTAATGATGGTGCGAAAAACATTTTTCGAGACGAGGCTGAGCAGAGCCCATGCTCCATACTGCCAATAGAAGCATAAGGCAAAGTTTAGTCTTGGTTAAGATATTCTTCATCGAAATAATTTTATCGTCAAACACAAAAATATACTTTCCGTGGTTTTATGCAATAAGCCGTAGAAAATGAACCCAAAAACTTTCGTGCATTAAAAAGCCTTTTTCGTGAATAAAACAAACCTGTTCGTGAATAAAACTATTTTGTAGAATAGTTTTTAAAAAGTGACGGCTATTTTAGATAACTTATTACAAATCTTGATACTTATGAAGAATTTTTTACTGTTGGCGATTATGGCATTTTCATTGTCTAATTGTGATCAATTACCTGGAGCAGAAGAGGTAATTGTTGAATTTGAAGCTTCGCTTGAAATTACAGTAGTTGATGAACAGGACAATGCTGTTGAAGATGCAATTGTTAAAATCACAACTACATTCGAAGGGCAAGAAGTGGAATTTTATCCCAATGAGGAATATCCCAATGCAAATGGTATGTATTTATTCGAATATCACTATGAGAACCTTGACTCCCGATATCATTCCGAAAATCCCATCGTATATTCCGACATGGAACGATTTAATTTAACCGATCATATACTCGACATTACCGTTTCAAAGACCGGCTACAAAAAGTGGACAGGAAAAGAAACCTGGAAAAACGGCGATAAAAAATCGGTGAACGTTACATTAAAACCAGAATGATGAAACTCATTAAACTTTTTACTCTTATTGCTGCAATTGTGCTATTTATTCAGTGTTCTGAATCGGAAGACGACCTGACTATAACAAGTACTGCTAATTATATGAATCAAACCCTTGAAATTAAATCGGCAACACTTACAGAACAAACTACCGACCCGGTTTCGTGGAAACTGGAAGCAACATCCGAAAATGCACAATTCAAAATTACAGGCTTGCTTATCCCGCTAAAGGAAACATTTGCCGAAGGTGGCTATTCGTTGGGCGATTTAAACAATGACGGTGTTGTAAATGCCGATGATGCAGGAACGGCCGGCTACATAAACGATGCAGAAATCGAACTTGATGGTAAGACATCGAAACTTGTTAGCGGTTCACTTACAGTACAAAAAACCGACATTGGTTATCATATATCGTTTGATTGCCGCGATGAATCACAAAACCGGCTGCAAGGTGATTGCAGCACAAGCTCTCGGTTTATAATGCTGAATTAGTTTTTTTTTCATTGTTGTCCGTTAAATGACAAAAAACATTAAAATGATTTGAGAATCCAGCATAAATCACTGACTATCAGATTGAACTAAAGCCGGATCAGATGAACATTCGGGTTGATTTTCTCTTGCGCTAAAGTGGAAGGATTTCTTCAAACTTAAACCTAAACCATTAAAACTTTAATTGGTA
>CAZARW010000011.1:0-59842 GCA_964487645.1 uncultured Prolixibacteraceae bacterium | reverse complement strand
ATTATCGCAACCACCCGAAATAAGCGATTCGATGAATCTCACACCATGGTGGGGCTCGGTGTCGACAAAAAACAACTCAACCCGAATATGGTATAACCAATGGAATAAAGGAATATTTGCTGCCGAAACAAACACCCCCCACAAAATAAGCAACCGCAAATTATGTGCAGGTACCGATTCGCTTATGCAAAGCGAACCTTTTGTTTTTTGGCATCAACAAAGCAACAAATGGGTTATGGTTGCTTATAACAGAACAAAAGGCACAATGCATATATTAAATTCAGAAGATGGATTGCAATGGACTCAAACATCATCGTTTAATTACAGCTTTGGATTCCCTCAACTTATAGAAATGCCTGTACAAAATATACCAAACAAAACCCGGTGGGTGTTACTAACCGAAAAAGGCACATACATGACCGGCACTTTTGACGGAGAAAAATTCGAAATCAAAAGTTCGGTTCAAAACTTTAATCATGGCCGCAATATTGGAGGTTCAATTGTTTCTCAAATTAAAAACAAGCACATTATTCTTTCCGAAATAAAAAACGAACAAATGGCCGACCTGGCTTCAAACGGAAACTTGTCGTTCCCTGCAAGTATTCAATTATTTGAAACTAAAAATGAACCTGAAATCAGAATAGAGCCATTAAAAATTATAAAATCCTTATCGGCAAAAAGCTACCAGTGGACTAACGAAAAAATTTATCCCGGACTTAGTAACAGCAATATTTTGAGACGCCTTAAAGGCGAAGAAATGTACATAAAAGGAGAAATCGAAAACATTAACAGCAATGCTTTTGGCCTGCTTTTGCGTAATACCCGCGAGAAAAAAGGAATGGAGTTTTCGGTACTGAAAAAACAGAATATTCTGAACCTCAACAATACCCATATCGAATATAATCCTGAAAATGCACTTTTTGAGTTTGAAATATTAATTGACCGCTCAAGTATTGAAGTGTATATTGATGGAGGAAAATTTGTTTACAGCACATCGGCTGAATTTGGCGAAAAAGCATTGTACTATGAAATTTTTACAAGCGGAGGCGAAATAATGATCCGAAATCTTGAAATTCACAAATTGCAATCGGCTTGGAAATAAGCGGGTTGCTTTTCATTTTTAAGATAAACGGCCACGTTTAATCAGGTACGATTGCAGTACATGTCTAAAACTATCGTTTACATCGGCATCAATAATATCAATTTGATACTGCCCGCATTTTAAAGCCAAATCATCAAACCGCTCTTTCATTATCCGGGCATATTCTTTTCGTACTTCCTGTGGTTTAAGCCGTATTTGCTCTCCACTCTCAAGATCAACAAATTTATGTGGACGATTCGAATATACAAGCTCCTCTTCGTATTTTTTATCGCTCACATGAAAAAGCAACACTTCGTGCTTGTTATAACGCAAGTGCTGTAATGCCTGATATACATCATCGGGGTTTGCATTGCTGATCATATCCGAAAAAATCACAACAAACGATCGTTTATGAATATTCTCGGCAATTAAGTGCAGTACTTCAACTGCATTGGTGCCTTGTTTTAAGTTTGCATTTTCATATTTCAGCAAATTTGCAAGTTGGCTGTAAATTAAATCAAGATGCACCGACGACAATCGAGGATCGGCATGAAAACCTACCTTTTCGGAAAACAAAGTAAGCCCCGAAGCATCGCGCTGACGACGCATAAGATAAATAATTGCTGCACTGCAAAATACCGCAAACGATAACTTGTTCATCTGAAAATTACGCCCTTTGCTATATGGAAACAACATCGACGATGATGTGTCGATAACCAGCTGACACCTAAGGTTTGTTTCTTCTTCGAACTGTTTTACGTACAAACGCCCCGAGCGGCCATAGAGTTTCCAATCGATATTGCGTGTTGATTCGCCTTCGTTGTATTGCCGGTGTTCAGAAAACTCAACCGAAAAACCATGAAAAGGGCTTCGATGCAAACCGGTAATAAAGCCTTCAACAACTTCTTTGGCAATTAACTCAAGATTATCAAAATCCTGAAATTCTTCTAAATTATGCAGATTGCTAATGTATTCCATAGTCAAATCAAATATACTATTTATTTAGCCTATACCGGGCAGGCTTATTCCGGTAATCTTACGATACAATTCCAGGGCATAAACATCGGTCATGCCCGAAACAAAATCAACCACTGATTGTATTTTTGAATATGTATTGCCTTGTTGAGGTAAAAACTGATCAGGAAAAAGTTTCATCAGTTTCGAATTGTACTTACTGTGTTTACTATCAATTAAAGCTTCAATAAAATGTTCAATAAGTGTACTAATGATTTTATAGCCTGCAAGTTCAATTTCAACAACCGACGAATGCGAATAAACCCGATCAACCGACACATCGATAACTTGATGAAGTGCCTGCAATGCACCGGGCGATATGTTTTTGATTAATGAGCTCTCAAAACATCCATCCATAATTTCTTGATAATTTTCAATAAATACATGTACACACTCCTGCACCAAACGGTTAATGACCGAAGCCCGTAAATAAGCAATTTGCTCGTTCAGGTCGCTTACCTGGTTCATGGTTTTTTCAATGCTGTGTAAGGCCTTATCGTCGCCGGTAAATCCAAAAAAGCCCATATACAACTCTTTTGTTTGTGTATACGATAAAATACCCAGTTTACAAGCATCTTCAATGTCCATTATTTGGTAACAAATATCGTCGGCAGCTTCGACCAGATACACAAGCGGATGACGCGAAAAATGTATGTGCTCATTATTTTTCGACACTAACCCTAGTGTTTTGGCTATTTCGGAGTATGTTTGTTTCTCGCTCTGAAAAAATCCAAACTTTGCTTTGCTTGCCAAAAAACTTTCGTACGGATATTTCACAATTGATGCCAACATTGAATATGTAAGCGCATAACCTCCCTTTCTGTGTCCTTTAAACTGATGACTTAAAACACGGAAAGTATTGGCATTTCCATCAAAGTTTATTAAATCGCACCACTGTGCATTGCTCATTTCCGATTTAAGACTGCTTCCGTTTCCTGTTGTAAAAAACTCTTTAATAGCATCCTCGCCCGAGTGTCCAAACGGAGGATTTCCCAAATCGTGTGCCAGGCATCCGGCAGCTACAACTGCGCCAATTTCGCTCAAAAGCATATGGTCAACTCCCATGCTTTCGATGCGAGTGCTTACCATATTGCCTAACGAACGTCCAACACTGGCAACCTCAAGGCTATGTGTTAGCCTGTTGTGCACAAATACGCTTCCCGGAAGTGGAAAAACCTGGGTTTTATTTTGGAGACGCCTGAAAGGAGATGAAAAAATGAGTCGATCGTAGTCGCGCTGAAATTCAGTCCTGCTTTCGGGTGTTATTTTGCCCGAAGTTGGCTTGCCTAAACGCTTTACCGATATTAGTGTATTCCAATCCATCAGTGATTTTTTTCAATTGTAGCAAAGGTATAATTTATTCGCTCACTGTCGAAAAATCATTTACGAATATGTCGAGCAAACATCCCCTCAACATTATCTGCAAATTTAATGTATATTACAAAAAAAAGTTGCTCTGTATAAACACAGCAACTTTTAATACCATTGTATTTTAATAAATCTAACGATTCTTCAAAAATTTAACAGCTTTCTTTTTCCCATCCGATTCGAGCTGAAGAATGTACACTCCATTATCAACCTCCGACACATCAATACAATCGCCTTCGAGTTTACCCAACTTTAAAATTTTGCCATCAATATTCATAATTGTGTATGATGAATATTGCTCAACCTTTCCTCTCAATGCAATTGTATTGCTAACCGGATTAGGGTATACTTCAATATTTGTGGTTTCTTCTAAAAAATCGAAAGCTGATGTACCCGATATTCTCATTTCGGCCTCAGCAGTGTAATCACCCACTGTAACAGCAACCATTACTTCGCCGGGTTTTGTACCCACAAATGTTGCAGTGGTTCCGCCATCCGAGTCGATAGTACCCAAATCGCCCAAAACACTCCAAGTCACAGGGTAATCGTGATTTTCAATTACCTTGTTATACTGATCGTACACAAATAATGTTAAATCAACACTTTCGCCAACTTCGATACGAGCCAGGCGTGGTGTCAATTTTGCATCCGAAAGTTCTGGGATATAAACATCCTGTGTTATTTGCTGAATATCGGTATTCTTTTCACCATAAGCAGTTACAGTATACGTTGTAACATCTTCAGGAGTAAATACCAGGCTTCCGCTCAAATCAACTTTTTGGTTGTCGAAATACACCGAATCGGCATTGCGGGTTTCCCAACTCACGGTAAGCTCAGCGTTTTGAGCAATTAAATATCTACTGGTTTTTAAGTTGGTAACATACGTATACCCTTGCTCAACATTATGCACATAATCGGTTTCAACAATTTTATCAACTACCATGTTTGCCATAATTGCCGACCCTTCAACACTGGGGTGAATTTTATCGTAAAACAAATGTGCACTGTCTTTAAGGGCTGTATAAAAATCAACGTATTCAAAGTCGTTATCCTCAATAATCTGATCAATTACCGGATTAACCCCGGCAACTATTACCGAATCGCGAATATCGTACACTATGCCAAATGCCGGTGGCGGGTATGCAATAATAAATTTACAATTGGGATTACGCAATGCAAAAGTATCAATCATTGCCTGATAATCACCATAAAACTCATTGCCATAATCGTCCCAGTTATATGGTTTAGTATCGTTTGTTCCCAACATAATAAATACAATATCGGGAGCATAATACCAGGCTTGCGAAAACTTATCTTCATCCCACAAGGGGTAATCACCTTTTTTGAGCAATGTGCGCCCCGAAACTCCGGCATTAAACACCTCGCAGGTATCGCCGTAAATATCGGTTAACATTTGTGCAACTTGTCCGGGATACGAATTGTTTGCCGGATCGGTTAACCCTGATCCTTCGGTAATACTGTTTCCTAAAAATGCAATTCGTACTGTGTAATTGTTGGCCTGAGCGCTTAAAAACAAAGGCATATAAAAGGCCGTAAATAATAATAAAAACAGTTTTTTTATATTTATAGAGTTTATCAGTTAATTATTTAGTCAAACATGCAATGTATAATAAGCAAATCTAAAATATATTTTTCAGCTTACAGGTTAATAATTATCACAATTAAGGGGCTAAATTTTCATATTGCAATAAAAAAGGGTTACCAAAACCGGTAACCCCTCAAATTCTATTGTAAAAAATATTTATTGCAGTTTATTAAACAAGGCTTTCATGCTTACCTGGCCGGCAATAATCCCGTGTAATTTCGAAATTTCAACACGATCTTGTTCCATTGTATCGCGATACCTTATCGTTACGGTATTATCCTCAAGAGTTTGATGATCGACAGTTACACAAAAAGGAGTACCAATAGCATCCATGCGCCTGTATCGTTTGCCAATTGAGTCTTTCTCGTCGTACTGACAATTAAAATCAAATTTCAGATCATCAATTATTTCGCGTGCTTTTTCGGGCAACCCGTCTTTTTTAACTAAAGGCATTACGGCCATTTTAACGGGAGCCAACTGAGCCGGCAATCGCAAAACTACCCGTGTATCTTTTTGCCCTTTAGCATCAGTAATCTCCTCTTCGCAATACGAAGCCGACAATACCTGCAAAAACATCCTGTCAACACCAATCGATGTTTCAACAACATAAGGCACATACGATTTTCCCTCTTCGGGGTCGTAATACTGAATTTTTTTACCACTGTACTCCTGATGTTGGCTTAAGTCAAAATCGGTACGCGAATGAATCCCCTCAACTTCCTTAAAACCAAAGGGGAAACGATACTCAACATCAACAGCAGCATTTGCATAATGAGCCAGTTTTTCGTGCTCATGAAAACGGTAGTTCTCGGCACCAAAGCCTAAAGCCTGGTGCCAGCTCATACGTGTTTGCTTCCACTTATCAAACCAATCGAGTTCGGTACCCGGTTTTACAAAAAACTGCATCTCCATCTGCTCAAATTCGCGCATTCTGAAAATAAATTGCCGTGCAACAATTTCGTTTCTAAATGCCTTACCTATTTGTGCAATCCCAAAGGGCAATTTCATCCTTCCGGTTTTTTGCACATTTAAATAATTCACAAAAATACCCTGGGCTGTTTCGGGGCGCAAAAACACTTTCAATGCTCCTTCGGCGGTACTGCCCATTTCGGTAGCAAACATCAGATTAAACTGCCGCACATCGGTCCAGTTTTTAGTACCCGATACAGGACAAACCACCTCGTTATCTACAATGATTTGTTTCAATTCAACAAGATCGTTATTATTCAAGGCATCCGAAAAACGCTTATGCAGCGCATCCCATTTTTCCTGATTTGCTAAAACACGTGGGTTGGTTGCACAAAATTGTTCTTCGTCAAAAGCATCGCCAAAGCGCTTTTTCGCTTTTGTTACTTCCTTCTCAATTTTGCCTTCGATTTTTGCCAGCGCCTCCTCAATAAGCACATCGGCACGATACCTTTTTTTCGAATCGCGGTTATCAATCAAGGGATCGTTAAACGCATCAACATGCCCCGATGCTTTCCAAATAGTAGGATGCATAAAAATAGCCGAGTCGATGCCCACCACATTTTCATGCAACATCACCATCGAGTCCCACCAATATTTTTTAATATTATTTTTCAGCTCAACACCATTTTGTCCATAATCATAAACAGCACCAAGCCCATCGTAAATCTCACTACTTTGAAACACATACCCATATTCCTTACAATGGGCTACCAATTTTTTAAAAATATCTTCCGACATATCAGTATAAGGTTAAAATTTTGAAACAGAGGCCAAAAATAGAATTTTAAATTGAAACCGAGAAAACAAAAAACAACAAAAACTCTTTATTTAATAATTGTGTGGCCTTAGTGGCTGTACGCTATAGTTGCCCTTTTGCCGGGTGTTGTTCACTGCCAGTGCCAAGGGGCTCACTCTGCCCGCCCTTGCACTGGCGTTCTCAAGCACCCGCCATTAAGGGCAAGCTGCCGCTTCCATCCACGGCCATAGCCGGCGGCAAATCTCAACACAGTCTGATTATTACAACATTAATTTCAAAAAAATATTTTTTTTTCAAAAAAAAGAAATACTTTTGCAGTCCCGATTAATTAACGTACCTGCGATGTGGTAATTTGTTGACTAATACATGCAAAACAAAAATTACAACTAAGCTGGCAGAAGTAGTTTTTTGAGCCGCAAATTACAGGCGACACATCAAAAGCAAGCAGGACGCATTATTGTTGGACCTTTAAAACTTGTAAATCAAGTGGATACATTAAGTTATAAAACCATATCGGCAAACCAAAACACTGTAAACAAAGAGTGGATTGTAGTTGATGCCGAAGGACAAATACTTGGCCGTTTAGCCAGTAAAGTTGCAAAAATTATCAGGGGCAAACACAAGCCCGAGTATACACCTCATGTTGACTGTGGCGACAACGTAATCGTTATCAATGCTGAAAAAGTAGTATTAAGCGGCAGCAAACTTACCAACAAGCAATATGTTCGTCACTCAGGATATCCCGGAGGACAAACATTCCAGAATCCTGAAGATATTTTGAAAAAATATCCCGAGAAACTTGTTGAAAAAGCCGTTAAAGGGATGCTCCCAAAAAATCGCTTAGGTAGCGCATTATTTCGCAACCTAAAAGTGGTAGTAGGGCCCGAACACAAATACGAAGCACAAAAACCCAAAGTTATTGATTTAAACAACATTAGATAATGGAAGTAATAAACGCATTAGGACGAAGAAAAGCTGCAATTGCCCGCATATACATGACAGCGGGAACCGGTAAAGTTACCATAAACAATCGCGAGCTAAAAGAATATTTTCCACAAGCAACTTTGCAGTATGTGGTACTCCAACCGTTAAACTTACTTAATGTTGCCGGGCAGTACGATATCAAAGTAAACCTCGACGGCGGCGGTATTAACGGTCAGGCCGAAGCCCTCAGACTGGCCATTGCACGTGCATTGGTAAAAATCGATGCCGAAAATAAAACCGAACTGAAAAAAGCTGGCTTTATGACCCGCGACCCACGCGAAGTGGAACGTAAAAAACCGGGACAACCAAAAGCACGCAAAAGATTCCAGTTCTCGAAACGTTAATATTTATTATCAAATCATATTTTGTTTAGTATCTAAACCGACCCGATTCGCACCAGTTGTGCCGACTACCTGTCGGTTGATATTACAGAATGTAAACAAAGAACATTATGTCAAGAATCCAATTCGAAGAATTACTTAAAGCCGGTGTACACTTCGGACACCTTAAACGCAAGTGGAACCCAAATATGGCTCCGTATATCTTTATGGAAAAAAACGGAATCCATATTATCGACCTGCAAAAAACAGCAGTAAAAATCGACGAAGCAGCTAGCGCTCTTAAGCAAATTGCTAAGTCGGGGCGTAAAGTGCTTTTTGTTGCTACAAAAAAACAGGCAAAGCAAATTGTGGCCGATACTGTTAGCGATGCAAATATGCCATACGTTACCGAACGTTGGCCGGGTGGAATGTTAACAAACTTCCCTACAATTCGTAAAGCAGTGAAAAAAATGAGCTCAATCGATAAGCTGATGAAAGATCCAAGCAACTGGAACAACTTATCGAAACGCGAAAAACTGCAAATTACCCGCCAGCGCGCTAAACTCGAAAAAGTTCTGGGTTCAATCTCTGATCTTACTCGTTTACCCGCTGCTCTGTTTATTGTCGATGTTATGAAAGAAAAAATTGCCGTACGCGAAGCCAAACGACTTGGCATACCCGTATTTGCAATGGTCGATACTAACTCAAACCCTGAGGGTCTCGATTTTATAATTCCGGCAAACGACGATGCTTCTGACTCAATTAAACTTATTGTTGGCGAAATGTGCAAAGCAATTAACGAAGGCTTAAGCGAACGTAAAGTTGAACGCGAAAAAGAAGCCGGCGATAAAAAAGAAGCTAAACCAAAAGCTAAAAAAGCATCGGCTAAAAAAACCGAAGCTGCTAAAGAGCCTAAAGCAGAAAATGAAGAAAAAACTGCCGATAAAGCCGAATAATTTTTAATCATCTTTTAAAAAATATACAACATGTCAATTTCTGCTGCAGATGTAATGAAGTTGCGTAAAGCAACAGGTGCAGGTATGATGGACTGCAAAAAAGCCCTTACCGACGCTAACGGTGATTTCGATGCCGCTATTCAAATCATTCGCGAAAAAGGAAAAGCTATTGCCAACAAACGTGCCGATCGCGATGCTTCCGAAGGTGTAGTACTTGGTAAAGTTGCTGGCAATAAAGCCGCAATTATTGTTCTGAATTGCGAAACCGATTTTGTAGCCAAAAACGAAGGTTTCATCGAACTTACCGATAAAATGCTTAACGCTGCTTTGGCTTCAGATGCCAAAAATCTCGACGATGCTAAAAACGTAACAATGGATGGACGCACTCTCGAAGAGCATGTTATTGAACAAACCGGTATTATTGGCGAAAAACTTCAACTGAGTTTTTATCAAACTATCGAAGCCGAATCGGTTGTAGCATATATTCACCCGGGAAACAAACTGGCAACTGTTGTTGGTTTTAATAAAGCAAATATCAACGATCAGGTAGCCAAAGATGTAGCTATGCAAGCTGCTGCAATGAGCCCTATTGCCGTTGATAAAAACGATGTTCCGGCCGAAGTAGCCGAAAAAGAACTCGAAATTGCTAAAGAAAAATTCCGTCAGGAAGGCAAACCCGAAAATATGCTCGATAAAATTGCGCAAGGTGCTTTAAACAAATTCTTTAAAGAGAATACTCTCTTAAATCAGGATTTTGTGAAAAACAACAAGCAAACAATTCGTCAATACCTACAGGAAGCTGACAAAGAGCTTACTGTTACCGAATTTGTTCGCTACTCGCTTGGCGATTAATTGAATAATTCTATATACAAAAAAGGTATTTCAGCTTATTGAAATACCTTTTTTTTTTGCACATTACGCACCGCTTTTTTGCACAAGCCACAATATTACCCAAACAATATTTGATGCTTTTTTTTAACTTGCAAAGCACTTATGGTTCATCATTTACAACATATAGCCGATTTGGCCCAAATATGCCGTATGCATAAAGTAAAGCATATTGTGGCTTCACCCGGATCGCGAAATGCTCCGCTAATAAATCTCTTTGCCAAAAATTCGTTTTTTCAAGTACACAGCATAGTCGACGAACGTGTTGCAGCTTTTTATGCACTTGGTATTGCACTTAAAAATCAACAAATCGTTGCTTTGGTATGCACATCGGGTAGCGCTGCTCTAAACTATTCCCCGGCACTGGCCGAAGCTTTTTACCGAAATACACCCCTCATTGCAATTACTGCCGACAGGCCTCCTCATTTAATCGATCAACAAGACAATCAAACCATTCGACAAAACAATATTTACAATAATTTTATCAAAAAGAGCATTGCCCTCGAAATACCGCAAAATATAAAACAACTCAAAAATCAAAATGCCCGGATCGACAAAATTTTTTATGAAGCCAACACTGAAATTAAAGGCCCGGTACATATTAACATCCCTATTGGCGAGCCTCTTTACCTTGCACCACCCGTGCATTCCAAAATATCAACCCCAAAACATCAAATAAAGAATAATACCGCACATATCGATACTTTACTTAGCCATTGGGAAAAAAGCAATAAAACAATTTTTCTGATTGGCCAGAATCTCCCGTCAAACAAAATAACCGAAAGCCTGTCAAAAATCTCAAAAAATCATAATGCTGTTGTGTTTGCCGAAGCAATATCGAACATTAAAATACCTGAAGCAATAACCGCGCTCGAACAGCTTATGGCTTATATCGAAAACCACAAATCAAAAAAATACGAACCACAATTGCTGATAAGCACAGGTGGCCATATAGTATCGAGGCGTTTAAAAATGTGGCTGCAAAAACAAAAAAACATAGTACACATACGAATCAGCCCCGATTCCGACAACATTGACACCTACAACAACATAAGCTATAATACCATTGGCAATATTGAACAAATATTTGAACAACTGTCAAACTGTTCAAAAAACCCCGAAGAAGAATTTTGTATGCTTTGGAAAAACATGTATAAACAAAGTATGCTTGTACATCAACAATTTGTGTCAAATGCTGCATTTTCTGACCTAAGAGCTATTGACTCAGTAATTAAAAATATTGATAGCGATACTGTACTTCACCTGGGCAACAGCATGTCGGTTCGGTATGCTCAACTGTTCGATTTACAAAAATTTACAGCGGTTTTTTCAAATCGCGGAGTTTCTGGAATCGACGGATCGGTTTCAACAGCAGCAGGATATGCATCGCAAAGCGATAAACAAAATGTGCTCATTGTTGGCGATCTGGGTTTTGTTTACGACTCAAATGCTTTATGGAACAACCAATTTCCCAATAACCTGAAAATTGTTATAATTAATAATGCCGGCGGGGGCATTTTTAGTTTGCTGCCCGATGTGTCGCAAAACAAAAATTTCGAAAACTATATCGAAACAAAAAACCGCGCCAACATCCAAAAAATTGCCGAAGCCTTCAATATTCAATATTGCCGGTGCTTAAACCAACCCGACATTGAGACCGAAATGAATAAACTAATAAAAAGTAAAAATGCAGCAATTCTCGAAATTATTACTTCAAAATTCGAAAATACAGATGTATACAAAAAATACTTCGACACGTTAATCAATCACAATAAGCTAACTAACTGATATTTGCAAAAGATTCATTCAGCCTCTGCTAAAACATGCACATTTTCTATATATATTTTCCAAAAAACATTGTATGAGCGAAAACAAAAAAATTAGGTTTGTGGCTTAATTGAATTTTATTCTATGCAAAATTTTCAAATAGGAGGACTCAAAATCCAGGTCCCAATAATTCAAGGCGGAATGGGAGTAGGCATTTCGTTATCAGGTTTAGCAGCAGCAGTAGCAAATCAGGGAGGCATTGGCGTAATATCGTGCGCAGGTTTAGGCCTTATGTATAAAAATAAAGCCAAAGATTATTTACAAGCCAATATCGATGGGCTAAAAAATGAAATACAAAAAGCCCGCAAAGCCACTAAAGGTATAATAGGAATAAATATAATGGTAGCACTTACCAATTTCGAAGATATGGTACGAACAACCATTGCTGAAAAAGCCGACATAATATTTGCCGGTGCAGGTTTGCCGCTAAATCTTCCGGGTTTTTTAAAGCCCGACAGTGTAACACGCCTTGTGCCTATAGTTTCGTCAGGTAAAGCAGCACGTTTAATTTGTGCCAAATGGAAATCGACATACAATTACCTACCCGATGCATTTGTTGTTGAGGGACCTAAAGCCGGCGGACATTTAGGCTTTAAAAAAGATCAAATTGCGGACGAACACTATTCGCTCGAACAACTTGTACCCGATGTTGTACGCGAAGTCAGAATTTTTGAAGAAAAATACAACAAAGAAATCCCGGTAATTGCAGCCGGAGGTATTTATGATGGCACCGACATGTACAATATCATGCAAAAAGGAGCCAAAGCAGTACAGCTGGGTAGCCGGTTTGTTACTACTGCCGAATGTGATGCTTCAGTTCAATTTAAACAACAATACATTAATGCATCCGAAAACCAGGTCGAAATTATTCAAAGCCCGGTTGGTATGCCCGGACGCGCAATTGGAAATGCGTTTATAGATAAAGTAAAACAAGGCTTAAAAATGCCTAAAACATGTCCCTTTCATTGCATTAAAACCTGCGACATAAGCAAAAGTCCATATTGCATTGTAACAGCATTGTATAATGCTGCAAAAGGAAACATGAAATCGGGTTATGCTTTTGCAGGAACCAATGCATTTAAAGCAACAAAAATTTCGACTGTTAAAGATGTTATGACTGAAATAATGGATGGATTTAAGAAGAAAGCCGAAGAAGCTCAATCAAAAATTCAGAATATTTTAGGATAACATTGGCGAACTTCCTTGAGGTTTGAATACCGTATTTTCTAAAAAATTATACCTTTGCGCTTCATACAATTTTAATTAATAAAAAAGATGAAACGTCAGGAAATCAAAGAAGTTTTGAAGTCGGATGCTATTGGCAGCACCATAAAAGTAAGTGGATGGGTACGCACTAAACGCGAAAGTAAAAATGTTAATTTCATCAATTTAAACGATGGAAGCGTACTGAGCAATTTACAAATTGTTGCCGATGTAGAGCTTTTTGGATCTGAACTCCTGAAAAAAATTAATACAGGCGCAGCATTAACTGTTGTTGGCGAACTCGTAAAATCGGGCGGACAACAATCTGTTGAGCTCATTGCCAAAACAATTGAAGTAATTGGCGAGGCCGATCCCGACAAATATCCATTACAACCCAAGCGCCACAGCCTTGAGTTTTTGCGCGAAATTGCTCACCTACGCTATCGCACAAATACATTTAGCGCAATAGCCCGTGTGCGCCATGCTATGATTTTTGCCGTTCATAAATTTTTTACCGAAAAAGGATTTTTTAATATCCACACTCCTATCATTACCTCAAGCGATGCCGAAGGTGCAGGCGAAATGTTTCAGGTAAGTACACTCGACATGTCAAACCCGCCACGCAACGAAGATGGAAGCATAAACTACAACGAAGATTTTTTTGGGAAAAAAACAAACCTTACTGTTTCGGGGCAGCTCGAAGGCGAACTTGCAGCTCTGGCTTTATCTAAAATTTATACTTTCGGGCCTACATTCAGAGCCGAAAACTCAAATACTTCGCGACATCTTGCCGAATTTTGGATGATTGAACCCGAAATGGCTTTCTACGACTTAAACGATAACATGGATTTAGCCGAAGAGTTTTTACACTATTTGATAAAATATGCTCTCGATAATTGCATGGAAGACCTTACATTTTTAAGTCAACGACAACAACAAGAGGAAAAAAACAAACCTCAGGATCAGCGCTCGATGGAGCTTATCGAAAAACTTAAATTTGTGGCCGAAAACAATTTTGTTCGCTTAACATATACCGAAGCCATTGATATATTGCAAAATTCGAAACCGGCTAAAAAAGGAAAATTCAATTATCCGGTTAAAGGATTTGGTACCGACTTACAAAGTGAGCACGAACGTTATCTTGTCGAGAAACATTTCAAAAAACCGGTTATCCTTATCGACTATCCTGCCGACATTAAAGCATTTTACATGAAAGTAAACAGCGATGGCAAAACCGTGGCAGCCATGGATGTGTTGTTTCCGCAAATAGGTGAAATTATTGGCGGATCGCAGCGCGAAGAACGTTACGACGTACTGGTTGAAAAAATGAAAGCAATGGATATTCCGCTCAACGAAATGGACTGGTACCTCGATACCCGACGATACGGATCGGTACCCCACAGCGGATTCGGACTCGGATTTGAACGCCTCATTACTTTTGTTACAGGCATGAGCAACATTCGCGATGTAATCCCCTTCCCACGTACACCGCAAAATTGTGAGTTTTAAAAAAATATTACGAAAACAAATAAAAAAGACAAGGCAGCTGCTTTGTCTTTTTTATTTCATCAAAAAAAACGTGTAACATATAACAATAATCGATACTTATAGGTAAAGTATAGCCCGTTTATTTCTTACTAAACAAAAAACACCTTTCAAAGATTAAAGATTTATATTTTGAAGAATAAATGGAAAAGCATTTATATGCATCATTTTTTATAAATTTATAGCCAAATTACAGGAAAAAGATGGCCGGACAGAGACTTACATTACAACAAAAATTACAACAGAAGCTTTCGCCTCAGCAAATACAAATGATTAAGCTTTTGGAATTGCCTGCTATTCAGCTCGAACAACGAGTTAAACGCGAGCTTGAAGAAAATCCGGTGCTCGAAGTTGACCAAAATCACCGCGAAGGCGAACAGCTGGATGACGACAAAACCAAAGACAGTACCGACGAACAAGAAAAAGATATTTCGATTGACGACTACCTGCAAAACGAGCCATCCTATAAATATCGAATTAATAACTACTCGAAAGACGATAAAAAAGAAGATATTCCATTTAGTATAGGAATCTCTTTTCACGAATATCTGCACGAACAATTAGGACTGGTTGAATTAAACGAACACCAGCGTAAACTTGCCGAATATATTGTAGGCAATATTGACGAAGACGGATACCTGCGCCGCGATACTGAGGCTATGGTTGACGATATGGCATTTAATATGAACATTGAAGTATCGGACTCCGAAATGGAAGAAATGCTTAAAATAGTTCAGGATTTAGACCCTGTAGGAATAGGCGCCCGTAATTTACGCGAATGTTTGCTTATACAGCTAAAGCGAAAAAAATACCAAACCGAAGTTGTTGAAAATGCAACAAAAATTATCGAAAATTATTTTGATGAATTTTCAAAAAAACATTACGATAAAATTATGCAACGCTTGCATATCGACGAAGACGAGCTGCGCGATGCCATTGAAGAAATAATACACCTGAATCCCAAACCCGGAAACTCGTACAGCAATCCCTACGGAAAATCAGGCAATGCCATTACTCCCGATTTTACCCTCGAAATTGTTGATGGCGAGGTACAGGTTTACCTTACACGTGGCAATATACCCGATCTTAGAGTAAGCTCACACTATGCAAACATGCTCAAAGCATACAACGAACATAAAAAAGAACCCTCAAAATCGCAAAAAGAAGCCGTTTCGTTTGTAAAGCAAAAACTCGAAAGCGCAAAATGGTTTATCGATGCAGTGAAACAACGCCATCAAACCTTGCTGCTTACAATGAATGCAATACTCGAATATCAAAAAGATTTTTTTGTCGAAGGAGACGAAACCAAGCTAAAACCGATGATTTTGAAAGATATTGCTGAAGAAACAGGCCTCGATATTTCAACTATATCCAGAGTATCAAACAGCAAATACATTCAAACGCATTTCGGAATTTATCCGCTCAAATATTTTTTTAGTGAAAGTATGCAAGACGAATCGGGCGAAGAAGTATCGACAAGAAAAATAAAAAAAATATTGCAGGATGTTATTGAAAACGAAGATAAAAAGAAACCTATAACCGACGAAAAAATTGCATCTGTATTAAAAGATAAAGGATTTCCTATTGCACGCCGTACAGTTGCAAAATACCGCGAACAATTAGGAATTCAGGTTGCACGTCTCAGAAAAACCTTGTAACCATTATGGAAAAAACCTGTACATACACTGCCAAATTCTTTTCGTTTATTTTTAACCCCTTTATTATTCCAATCCTTGGGTTTCTCATATTATTTTACAACATGCCTTCAACCGAATTTTTCTCGGCTCGCATGCGTAATATACTGAGTGCCATTGTCTTTATATCAAGCTTTGCAATGCCCATTGTTTTCATCATGCTCTTGTCGGCCTTATCAAAAATAAACCGAAACATGATGCATCACAGCGATAGAATTTTCCCATACATTTTTTCGGCATTCAGTGTTTTTATGGGAGCTCGCCTGCTTAGTCAACTACCAATACCCAACATATTTAGCGTATACATGACAGGAGCCGGCATCACCCTAATTGTATTGTTTCTGGTAACTACTAAATGGAAAATATCGGGACATGCATCGGGCATGGGAGGTTTGCTGGGTTTACTTTTGGCCACAGCATTTAAATACAATGTAAACCTCACGGTGTACATCATACTTGCTATTCTTATTTCAGGTATTATTGGTTCGTCGCGAATTTATCTGAAAAAACATACACCGGCACAAGTATATACCGGGTATGCATGCAGTATGGCCATTTTATTTACTACAGTGTATTTTTATTAATCACAATTCGTGCATTACTAAACAATCCACCTTTAGCAACCAAACGTTCCAGTGCTTCTTTTGCTTCGTCGTGTGTTTTGTACGATTCAATGGCTAATCGATACCAACCATCTTTATTAATCATAAACACTTCGGGTTTGTATCCTTGTTCGGCAAACTCTTTCATTTGCTCTTTTGCAAAATCTTCGACCACATATGTCGATACAACTATAAAATATGAGTGATTTTTTAAATCAACTCCACGGTCAATTTCTTCTTTTTTAGCATCCTGCTGTAATTCAGCATCAGCAATTTGGGCTGTATCTGCTTGTTCAACCTTTGTTGTATCTTGGTCGGATACATAAAAATGATAATCGTCGGCCGATTTACGTCGGCAGGCAACAACTGCCAGCACTATTAATGCTAATATAATAACTCGTTTCATCTCTTTCAGTTTGTAATTAATTAAAATATTGCTGCATAGGGTACAATGATTTTTTTTAATAAAAAACCATCCTTTAATGAGTATCAATTACGACAATAAGTTTTATCACATTAAAGTTCATACAAAACTACTGCCATCAAACATTTAACTTGTACATTGTACAAAGTTATGAAGATAACATCACAAAGTAAACAAACAAAACAGCGAAAAGATTTAAATTTAATCAACAAATTTATAGCCAATGCCTTTTAAAGTCTTAATGTGCTGGTCACCAATTTTTTCTCTCAGCTTCCGAATATGCACATCAATTGTTCTATCACCAACAATAACTTGTTCACCCCAAACTGAGGAGTAAATTTCTTCGCGGGTAAAAACTTTTCCTGGTTTAGATGCCAGCAATGAGAGGAGTTCAAATTCTTTACGAGGTAAAACCATTTCTTTACCCTGGGTAGTAATCATGTATCGCTCACGATCAATAATCAGTTCCCCTATAGTAATCATACTGTCGTTGGTTACCACTTCGTTCTCTTCAACCAGTTGCGAACGCTTAAGCAACGCCCTCACTCTGGTTATTAAAACTTTAGGCCTTATTGGTTTTGTTATATAATCGTCGGCACCGGCTTCGAAACCGGCAATTTGAGAATAATCTTCGCTTCGGGCGGTTAAAAATGCAATAACCGTATTTTTAAGTTTCGGAATTTTACGCATCTCTTCGCATGTAACAATGCCGTCCATTTCAGGCATCATAACATCGAGAATTATTAAATCGGGATCTTTTTTTTCTGCAATCTTTATAGCATCGCGTCCATTTTGTGCTGTATATACTTTATACCCCTCTTTTTCAAGGTTATAACTTACAAATTCAAGAATATCAACCTCGTCGTCAACAAGCAAAATCTTTTTTTCGTCACTCATAATATGTTGTTTTATAAAACGGTGGTTAAATTATTATACCAATATAAGAAAACCATTAAAATATCATTAATAAAAAGAGGATTAATTGTTAATACTTGCACTTCACTTTGATACAAAACGTTTTTATATATTGATAATGTTGCTTTATTATTTTTTTGCACGTTTCATTGTAAGGGTAAAAGTAGTACCTACTCCTTCGGTGCTTTTTACTTCAATCGTTTGATCGTGTGCCTCAATAATGTGCTTTACAATAGCTAAACCAAGGCCTGTACCTCCCTGCTCGCGCGATCGGTGTTTATCAACCCTGTAAAAACGTTCAAATATTCGCGAAAGATGTTCCTTGTCAATACCAATACCATTGTCTTTTACTTCGATCATTACTTGATCGTTCATATCAAAAAAACCAACCTCAACCTTGCCTCCTTTTTTGCCGTATTTTATTGCATTAATAACCAAATTGCTCATTACTTCCATCATCCGTTTTTTATCGGCATAAATAAAAATCGGCTTATCGGTTTTAGTCGAAAATTTGAGTTTGATTTTTCTCTCCTGCGCTATCAAATGTTCAATTTCGAACACATCTTCAACAAGCCTTACAATATTAAATTTTTCTTTATTGAGCGTAAGCTCCCCCGATTCGAGCTTATTAATCGATTCGAGATCTTCGACAATTGAAATCATACGGTCGATGCTTTTTACGGTGCGCTCAAGGTACAAATGATTAATTCTGGGGTCATCAATCCCCCCTTCGATAAGTGTTAAAATATAACCCTGAATGTTAAAAATAGGAGTTTTTAATTCGTGCGAAACATTTCCAACAAATTCTTTTCGGTAGCGCTCAAGCTCTTTTAAGCGTTTAATTTCGTCTTGCTTGTGTGTAGCCCATTTTTTAACTTCCGAATTGATGTCAAAATTCATAGGATAAATCCGACTTAATTCACGAGCTTTTTTCACTTCGTTAACAGGCACATCACGCACAATTTTAAAAATTGGACGCAAGCGTTTTTCAATAACCTTACCAAATAAAATTGTTGACCCAATAAGTAACACAACAAATAAAATGACAAACAACAATATGTAATGCCACATTTGTTCGATAATAAAATAATCAAAAACAAAAACGATGGCACTAACAACAATAGCAACAAGAAACGCAAGCCAAAAGGCAAGTCTTTTTGGTCGAAAACTCTTCATAATATTGTAAAGAAATTTATGCAATTGCAAAATTAACAGAAAAATCTTGCAAAATACCCAAAGTCAAAACTTTACTATTAATTAACCTTTTGTTAAAAAAGCAGCAATATATAAAGCAATAAATGCTTGTATTTTTGGCACTCATTAAAGATACAGTGCCACATTGGCTTAAATATTAAAATAGATGACAGAAATTTACTTAATCCTGGTTGTTGTACTTTTTGCTCTGGCAATATCAGACCTTATAGTAGGCGTAAGCAACGACGCAGTAAACTTTTTAAATTCGGCAGTTGGTTCAAAAGCAGCTCCTAAATGGTTAATATTTGGAGTCGCCAGTTTGGGAATTGTTGTAGGAGCAACGTTTTCGAGTGGAATGATGGAAGTCGCACGTAAAGGGATCTTTAACCCCGATATGTTTGTTTTTTCCGAGATCATTATCATTTTCCTGGCAGTAATGATTACTGATGTGATTTTGCTCGACATGTTCAATACATTTGGAATGCCAACATCAACAACTGTTTCAATTGTGTTTGAATTGCTTGGATCGGCAGTAGCTGTTTCGGCAGTTAAAATTAAAAACTTAGCTCTGCCGTCAAGTGCTATGGGTGATTATATCAATTCCGAAAAAGCCTTGCTCATTATTGCGGGAATTCTGCTCTCGGTGGTTATAGCTTTTACTGTTGGTGCAATTATTCAGTGGATTACCAGATTGTTATTCTCATTTAAATACAACAAGCGTTTTAACCGCTTTGGATCGATATACGGAGGACTTGCCATTGCAATTATTACTTACTTTATGATTATTAAAGGTGCCAAAGGAGCTTCGTTTATGTCGGAAAGCACTGTGGCATTTATAAATCATAATATGCTAATAATTATGGTTGCCAGTTTTTTTGGATGGACATTTTTACTGCAAATTTTACGCTGGCTGTTCAAAATTGATATTCTGAAAATTATTGTACTTGTTGGAACCTTTGCCCTGGCAATGGCCTTTGCCGGAAACGACCTGGTAAACTTTATTGGTGTGCCACTAGCCGGATTTGAATCATTTAAGGCCTGGGCTGCTTCGGGTGTCGCTGCCGATGGTTTTACTATGGAAATGCTTTCGGGTAAAGTAAAAACACCCACTTCACTCTTGCTTATTGCAGGACTAATTATGGTTGTAACACTTATCCTCTCGCGTAAAGCTCAAAGTGTGGTAAAAACATCAATCGACCTGTCGAGACAAAACGAAGGAAACGAACGCTTTGGATCATCGGCACTTTCGCGAATGTTGGTGCGATCAAGTGTGCGTTTTTCTGAAATATCAAAAAAAATTATTCCTGAAAGAATATCGCAGTCAATTCAAAAACAATTTGAACCACTGCCCGAAAACGAAAACATTTCAATAGCCGACAGGCCTGCTTTTGATAAACTCAGAGCCGCATCAAACCTTATTGTAGCAAGTATTCTTATATCAATTGGTACTTCGCTTACACTCCCATTATCAACAACCTATGTAACATTTATGGTTGCCATGGGTACTTCCCTCGCTGACCGTGCATGGGGACGCGAATCGGCCGTTTTCCGTATTTCAGGAGTATTTGCAGTAATTGGAGGATGGTTTCTTACTGCTATGATTGCTTTTGCTGTTTCGTATGTTGTTGCCCGATTGCTCGTTTGGGGAGGTTTTTATGCAATTTTTGCAATGGCTGTTATCGCTATTGTGATTATTATCCGCACTCAAATTGCATTCAGAAATAAATCGAAAAAAGAAAAAGAAGAAGATGACGAACCTATTGATCAAAACATTAATACTACGGTCGTTCTCGAAAAATGCAACAACAATACCGTAAAAGCAATTATTAATACCTCAAAAGCATATTTCTTATGCTTTGAAGGATTTTTTGGCAACGACCGACAACAATTAAAACTTGCTCGAAAAGAAAACGAAAGTTTTAATAATAAAGCCAAAAAACTGAAAAACAATGTGTATAAAAACATATACAAGCTCCAAAAAGATTCAGTTGATACCGGTCACTTTTATGTTCAGGTAGTTGACTACCTGCGCGAAATGGCTCACTCACTCAATTTTATAATTGAACCTATTTATAATCACTTCGAAAATAAACACAAACCATTTGATAAAGATCAGATTAATGATTTTACTGTATTTCATAGTGAGCTAAACGAGTTTTT
This sequence comes from uncultured Prolixibacteraceae bacterium, assembly GCA_964487645.1. Classification (GTDB taxonomy): domain Bacteria; phylum Bacteroidota; class Bacteroidia; order Bacteroidales; family Prolixibacteraceae; genus Roseimarinus. The sequence continues at coordinate 38,335 of CAZARW010000011.1, read as the reverse complement.
TAACTATGCATTACACATGCTAAAAGAAAAGCAGTTTGAAAAAATTGACGATTTGATTAAAAAAAGAGATTTGTTGTTGCTACAGCTCAAAGAGCTCGAAAAAGCGCAAATTAAACGCATTAAATCAAAATCGGTATCTACACGTAATTCAATGCTGTATTTTAAAATAATTAGCGAAACCAAAAACCTGCTGCTTCATTTAATCAATGTTATTAAAGCGCAACGCGATTTTATTCTCGAAACTAACGAAGCAACCAAAGAACAATAAACAGCGATTAAAGATCATACCTGGCAGGTATTGTAATAATATCACGAGCATGTATTTATTGTATAAATACATGCTCGTTTTTTTTTACTCATATGCAATCTCAACAGATGTTCAAAATTTGAATCGAAGTAAAATTATAGCCCCTTTTGAAAATATTAGACACAAAAAATAAAACACCTATTGTTTGTTTTAACATTGTTAATTATATTTGCAGTGTTAATCTTGCAAATCATGAAAAACAAACAAATTCAGGAAGAACGAATGAAAGGATATTTCATTCAAGCCACAAAAGACATCCTTAAAAGTGAAGGAATAAAAGCCATAAGCGTGCGCAACATAGCCGAACAAGCAGGATACTCGTATACCACTCTGTACGGTTATTTTAAAGATGTAAACGACTTAATATTCGAATGTGTAAACGATTTTCAGAACGAATGCAAACAATTTGTTACTGAGAAAGTAAAATCAAACTCAATAGGGTACGAGGCTATAAAGGCCAAAGCACTGGCTTATGTGCAGTATTTTATCGAATATCCGGGAATATTTGAACTGTTTTATTTAAGCCCTTCGGGCAATTTAGGTCATAAACAAAAAACGCTTGATGTTATTGCCCGATCGTTTGAGCTGATATGCGAACCCGACTGGAAATACCTTACCGAAAACAATTTTTCGTCGGAACAAGTTACCGAAAAGGTAAAAAAGCAAATTGGCTACACCGTTTTGGGTTCCCTGTTGCTTTACCTCAACCGCCAAACACCTGCGCAATATCAGGCATTTATTGAGCATATTGAGTCGCAAATTGCTTATGTGCTCGATTAGTGAAAAAAAAACTACCAGGTGCAACCTATTAAATTTTTTGCATCATTATTACGATCGATTAAACCAAAGAACTACACATTGTGAAACCAATTAATTGGGAAACACTTTATCGCAACAATGCACCAAAACTTAAAGGCATTTGCAGACGTTATGTTGGCAATGATGCCATTGCCGAAGATTTGGTGCAGGAAACCTTCATTACGGCCATAGAAAAAGCCGGTACACTCCGCAACAACAGTGCTATTGAAGGGTGGATACGCAAAATTGCCGTTAACAAGGCTTTGCAATATTTGAGAGCCCAACAGCATGTGCTGTCGCTCGACGAGGTGGTTCAACAAGCAGAGAAAGAAACAGGAATGGAACAATCGCGTAATAAAATAAGGGCTGCTATTGAGCAGGCATCGTTTTCGGCGGGCGAACTGCTCACGGTAATCGACCACCTGCCCTTGCACCACCGCACGGTTTTTAACCTGTACGTGATGGAAGGTTACAGCCATAAACAAATTGCACAAATGCTGAGCATTAGCCCGGGCACATCGAAATCGCACCTGAGCAGGGCACGTAAAAAGGCGCAGGACTTGCTTTTTGCCAAAGCGCAGGAACAGCAACCCGTTCTGCATCGCCGCAACCTATCTTGGTTATTGCTTTTACTATGGCCCGGCCGCCCTGTCGATCATATTTTCAGGCGTAGGTTTAAACGTTTCGAAATGGCAACACCCACACCGGCTTTCATTCAATATGCAGCACCGGTAAATGCCCTTAAATGGACGGCAACCCTTGTCGGCAAGGCAGTAATTTACGGCTCGGCAGCTGCACTTATTGCCGGTACTTGCTGGCTGGCTTCGAACAAAAGCAAAAACAAGCTAGCGCCAAATATTCCACAAGCAGTAGTATCCACTTTGCCCGACACTACACAAAGCACAATACCCGACACCTTTAGGGTCGAAGTTGTTGAACCCGTTTACGAAGAGCAAATTCAGCAAGAGACTATAGAACCTGAACGAGCAACAAAACCAGAGCCGGTAATTATTAAGAAAACCATTGTAATACGCGATACTGTACGAATTGAAATACCTTTAAAATAAACCTGTAAGCATATAATTATGAAAATTTTTTTTGGGTCATTGTTGATATTTGTTCTTGTGAGTTTTTTAAGTGCTTGCACCAACGATTTTCCCGAGCCGGAACGCATAAGGCCTTTTTTTGGCTTAATTGCAAGCGATATCCCTTATGCCGAGAATATGGATCGTAGCATTCATCAAAACCCCGATATTTGCGGATCGTGCTTAAATGAAAACAAAATGTATGTTGATTTTTGTTATTCGTGGGACAATCCTTCCGATTCATCGTACATTAACGTTACAATTTCAATTACCGAGAGTTCTGAAGATGCCAATTTGGTATTAATTGAAAAAAGTAAGTTGAACAATTTCGATTGGTGTGATTATTTAGAAAATGCGGTGCTTAAAGTTGATGAAGTGGCCGTAGCCGGAACCAAATCATTAGGAAACGGCCAATTATTTATGCGCGATAATATTGTGGTTTTGATAAAAGCCGGTTTTAGATATTGTAACTGGGATGTTAAGCTAACACCAGATTACTCAATCCCTGAGATAGCTGAAGCCATCGATCGAAAAATCAAAAAATCAAAAACATACCCATCGGCTAGTGATTTAAAACCTGTAATAAAAGATATTGTATTTGAGAAATATCCTGTCCCATATGCCGAAGAAATTCAAGTTGATTTGTTGGTTGAACCGGTTGGTTCAGTTTTACTATGCGAATTTGGCTTTCCCCCATCGAGGTTTTATGCTTCAACACTTACCTCGGGTTATTTATGGCTCGATACCATGAGCAAAATACAAAAAAATGAACATGAGCTGTGTGTGTTTGTCGTTTCAAAAGAAGGATTTTGTGCCGATTCTACCTTTATTATTCAAATTGAACCATGGGATTAAAATTTTTCAAACTATTAATATTTTTTTGTTGCATAGTATATGCTGTAAAAACAAAAGCTTACCCGCCCGATACAATGGTAGTATTTGAATACGTGCACATTACCGATACAATATGGACTGATAACAAGCCTGAACTTCTCGAAACGGATATAACTCTTCTAAAATGTAGTCAGTTTGATGAATTAAAAACACAACTTAAACCCTTTCCAGGCAATAATTGTGCAACCATTCCTAATAACAACATCATATTATCAAACCAACAAGTTAACAACGATAATATGAAAAAACTTACTTTACTAGGATTAACTTTATTTACACTGAACAGTGTAATCCTTGCTCAAAATGTATTCAAAAACACTCTTGGTATTTATTTAAAAGGTAATGCTGCTTCGCAAATACACTGGTACCCGGGCATTAACCAGTATGTCGACTATTTTTACGGCAAAAATCCTACCGGCTATATTAACGAGGATTATTATACCGAAGAAGATTTTGGCAGGTATGCTACAAACAAGCTACTATCGATGGGCATAGGCATTTGTTACGAACACACTATATCAAAACGCTTTAGTCTTGTATCAAACATAGGCTATTTACAACGAGGAAGTTCAGAAGGAAAAACTAAAATTGAACAAGAAAATTATAATGGAACAGTAATTCTGACAGAAATACAAAAAAAAGAGAATATATTTCACAATGCAACGGTCGATATTCGGTTAAAATGGCGAAACAAAAATAAACGCAATGTTATTCCCTATCTGTTTTCAGGCCTTAGGGTTGATTATACTCTGGCACGAAATATTGAATATCAGATCGATAAAGCAAACCCTTTTCCGGAATCGAGTTATAAAGATTTTAATCGCTTAAACTACGGTATTGTCTATGGTGCCGGACTATCAATTATGCAAAATTTTTATGTCGAAACAGAGATAAATAACGACATTGGTTATTTAGTAAATAATAATATTTTAAAAGTTCGAAATACTCTCTTTTCAATTAATATTGGCTATAAGTTTTTAGCGTTTTAACTCAAAAAAAAAAAAATCATTTTTACACCCAGTTAAGAATAATTTTGCCGCAATTGCCGGTTTCCATTATATCAAAAGCCTCCTGAAAATTTTCGGCTTCCATGCGGTGAGTAATTATTGGCGAAATGTTTAATCCTCGTGTAAGCATCATTTCCATATGATACCAAGTTTCGAACATTTCGCGTCCGTATATTCCTTTAAGAGTAAGCCCCTTAAAAATCACTTTATTCCAATCAACCACAGTATTGGGAGGCAATATACCTAAAAGCGAAACCTTTCCACCATTATACATATAATGTATAAGCTGGCAAAAAGCTTTTTCAGATCCCGAACATTCGAGCCCGATATCGAATCCGGCCACCATTTCCATTTTAGCCATGGCGCTTTCAACCGATTCGGTATTTGGATTAATAACCTGATCGGCACCCAGTGCAAGAGCTAGCTGTTGTCGGTATTTATTTAACTCGGTACCCATTACATTGCGAGCACCGGCAAATTTACAAATAGCAGCAGCCATTGCCCCAATTGGTCCACCAATGCCGGTAATCATCACATCTTCGCCAAGTAGAGGAAACGAGAGTGCTGTATGGCAGGCATTCCCCAGGGGATCCATAATCGACACAATTTCGTTGGGGATACGTTTATCAACCTTAATGATATTGCTTACGGGTACAGAAATAAATTGAGCAAAAGCACCATTGCGTTGCACCCCTATCCCTACTGCATGGTCGCAAATATGCATTCGTCCGCGCCTGCAGTTGCGGCAATGTCCACAGGCTATATGACCTTCGGCAGTAACGCGGTCGCCTATGCTGTATTGCGAAACTTCAGAGCCTAACTCTACAATTTCGCCAACAAACTCGTGCCCTATAGTTAGTGGCGTTTTAATTGTTTTTTGCGCCCAGGCATCCCATTTGTAAATATGCAAGTCGGTGCCACAAATAGCCGTTTTCCATACCTTTATAAGAACCTCGTTGGCACCGGGTTTGGGTTTGGGAACATTTTCCATCCACAAACCCCTCTGAGCACTTTTTTTTACTATTGCTTTCATTCTACCTGTAATGCATAAAGTGGTTTATCATACGTTGTACAAACTCAGGATCGTTCTTGTCGTTTTCAAAATTTACACACCACTCATTGTGGAGTGACTCGAGCTGAGTTATTACGTAATTTACCACTTTTTGGGGGAATACAGGATATTTTCCGACAAACAAATCCTCCTCGGCTTTCAAACTTTGTGCTGCTTCGAAACACGAACCGGGTAATTCATCGAGGCCTTGTTTTTGGTTTTCGTTTTCGGGGTAATAAATATTTTTAGTTCGCAAATACTTTTTAATGTCTTTCAAATAATTTTCGTTTTGAAGTCCGTCGATCGCTGCAACCAAAATTGCTGCCACAAAAAAGTGAATGTAAGCCGACGAGTCGGTACCCCTGTACTCGAGCGATTGATTGTACACATATACCGAATCATGTATATCGGCATTTAAATTCCTTTTCTGCTCACTATGAGCTTTCATATTAATTTTAGGAATACGAATTAATGCAGAGCGGTTTGATGGCCCCCAGCAAATATATCGGGGCGACAATTGCGATTTATCGAGTCGCAAAAACGACACCGGCAAGCTGTTTCCAAAAGCAGTGAGGGCACTGGCATGGTTCAAAATTCCGGATATCATTTTAAGTGCCGATTTACGGATTTCGCGTCCATCGCCAAGTACATTTACTCCATCTTTTTCGAGTATACAGTGCAGATGTAAACCATTTCCGGGCTTATCCATTGCTACTTTTGGCGAAAACGATATACTTACATGATATTTCCTGCCAAGCATCCGCAAAATCCATTTTGAAAGGATAATTTGTTGAATTGCTTTTTCGGGAGATTCGGGCAAAAACTCAATTTCGTGTTGCTCGTAAAATTTATCATCAATAGAAAATGATCCATGCTCGGTATGCCCAAAGCGAATTTTTCCACCACATCGTGCAATAATTTGCAAAGCCTCTACACGCAAATTCTCGAAACGTGTAAAGGGTTCTGAACTTTGATAATTTTTCCCTTCGCTTAAATATCCCTGATCGTTTTTACTAATAACGTAGTACTCAAGTTGAGTAAATACTTTTAACTCGTACTCGGTTTTATTTTCAAAAAACGAAACAGCGCGTTTAAGAATATTCTCTGATGAACTCTGCAATGGTTCACCTTCCCATGTGTAAAATGAACAGAAGATATCGAGGGTTGGAATTTCGGTAAAAGGATTTAAAAATGCTGTTGAGAGTTTTGGAATAACATACAAATCGGGATGTTCGTCGAGGTTATATTCAAACACTGAATTTCCGTTTACACGTTCGCCGTATTTAAGCATATTCGACAATTCGGTGCGTCCGGTTACAACAAAATTGAGGGTTTTAAGCCTCTCGTCGCCCGATATGTATCTGAAATTGATCATTTCGATATCTTTTTCAAACACATAGTTTATGATATCGTCAATAGTAAATTCATCACATGTTTTTTTCAAATATCTTTCAAGCATATTCGCTGTCAGATCAAAATCGGGTAATACTTCTTTTTGTTTTTTCTTACTCATAATTATGCAAAGGTATTTTTATAAAAAATGTAGTTCCTTTATCGGGTTCCGATACAAACCAAATATTGCCGTTAAAACTTTCGATAATGTTACGGGTAATAGCTAATCCAAGGCCGGTTCCGCTTGATTTGGTTGTAAAATTCGGAACAAATATTTTCTCTTTCAGGTCTTCGGGCATTCCTTTACCGTTATCTTTTATTTGAATAATAGCCCATTGATTTTCGCTTTGAACAACAATTTCAATTTTCCCGCGAACCGTATCGGGGATAGCCTGTATTGCATTTCGAACAATATTAATAATTGCCCGCGAAAACTGTTCGGGATCGGCCATAACCCAGAGTGTTTGATCACAACCTTGTTTAATATCAATATCAACCTGCCCCGAATAATTGTATAATTGTATGGTTTCGTTCAGTTTTGTCATCAAATCAAATACTTGATTTTTGGCTTTGGGCATTTTAGCAAAATTCGAAAATTCAGCAGCAATAGCCGATAAGTTATCAATTTGTTCAATAATAGTATCCGTAATTCGCTTGATTTTTTCCTTGTATTCGTTCGGATTTTCGACACTTGTACGCTGCAGAAACTGAATATTGAGTTTCATAGGCGTCAGTGGATTTTTAATTTCGTGTGCAATTTGTTTTGCCATTTCGCGCCAGGCCATTTCACGTTCGCTCCGGGCCAACTGTGCAGCACGCAAAGCCAGTTCATCTACCTTATTGTTGTACTCGGTTACCAACAGCCCGATTTCATCGTCGTAAGCATAGTCAATAGGCTTTGATACTTTACCTAATTGCATCTGCCTGAGGTTTTCGCGAATTAAGCGCAGCGGGTTGGTTATACGCGCCGAAATGTAAAAAACAACAAGAATACTGGCCATGAGTAAAAAAACATAGATGCTGATAAATGCAACAATAAAGGTGGTAATTTGCTTCCGGAATTCGCGTTCTTTAGTAAAATACGGGATATTAATAAAACCAATAATCTCATTCTGAATATTCATCATTGGAACATATGCCGAGAGAAATTCCATATTGGCAATTTTCTCGCTGTTTAAAAAACGAGATGACTGCCATAGTGCTAAATTCTTGTATGCAACACTGTTCATTTGCTCCGACATCAATCCTTTTTCGAAAACTTCGGGGCGTGAGCTTGCCAGCAAACTTCCATTAGTCCCAAAAATATTGATGTCGATCCAGAATATTTCTGAAATATTTAAAAGCTCATAATTTAACACCGCGAGGATATCCTGATCGATATTTTGCGTATTGTTTAACACTAAATCAATTTCGGCCGATACTGAATTAATTTTATCAATTAAATCATTCCGATAATTTGAACGGTATTGGTTTATGTAATAAAATATTGTTCCGCTTCCCACTATCAATAACGAAATAAACAATACACCAATAACTGAATACTGGATACGTTTGCGCAGCGAATTATTTACCCCCGAAGAGCGAATATTTGGACGAAAAAGAAACAGCCCGGCAAGCGAAAAGACAAACAAAAACACAAAAATATACGGAAACGATATAAGATAGTCGTAAATATCGATATGTGGTCTGCTCACAATAATTGAACTGTTGGCACCCACCCGATACATGCAATGCTTATAATTGTTGTATTCGAAAAAATGCAGGTTTTTGTCGGGCAAGTTATACACATTGGGTGAATATGCATACAAAAATGATCCGCCACGATCGACTAATTCTCCTTGATTATATTTTGCAAACGAAAAATTGTTGCGTAAACGGCTATCGGCCGATTGCGATGGTAAAAGTAACTCCGGAAAACCTGCACCTTCGGACAACAATTTTGAATTTAACTCGAGATACACCGAAACCTCACTGTTAGTACTTTGTGACAAAAAACTGTACTTGCCAAAATACGTAATCCGTCCGTTCATATTGTCGAAAAAATACAAATTGGTTCCGGGAATTTCTACACCGTAGTTTTCAATCAGTTGAGCAAAAAACCCGTCACAGGGCATAAGTTTATTATCAGGCTGTATGAGCAGGCTGTCGGCATGGTAACAATAGGTTTGCTGTAATTCATAATCCCGGAAATATCCTCCAAAATATTCCGAGGCAATATAGTCGCTTGCATTGTCAAACGGAGCTTCAAGCAGAGTATTCAGCAAAGAGTCGTTTTGTATTTCTGTATCAATATCGCGCAAAAAAAGCTCAGCTGTAGGGTCGTGTTCGGCCGAAAGATTGATGGCCATAAGCTCTTGAATATGCTGCTCGTGTTTATCGACAAAACGCAAAAGTGTAAGCAGCGAAAAACCAGTAAATATTACAACAAACAGTACTATAACTGCCAACCAGTGGTTGAGTATACTTTTTCGGCCTGTATAAAATACCACGGCAAGTATGAGCCAAAATACAAGGTTTAGCCGCAGGCTATTGGCATTAAAATATACCAATAGCCCCGCAATCAAAATTGTTACAATTGTGAGAACACCAAAGAAATATATCGGCTTGATGCTTTTTCGTAAAACCTGTACAAACCTGAAAGCAATGAAAAAAAATCCTAAATAAAAAAATCCGATAGATAAAAAGCCCGGAAAACTGTATGGGCTTATGCTGCTTATATTATAAATTGAATACGACACTCCTGAGTTCATTACAAGGATGTACATGATTTGCCGGAGCAACACAAACAAAACAGCAAGCAGTGTTATTCCTGATATCAAATACACAGCTCTTAATGCTTTGTTTTTTTCGAAAAAAACAGGCACACTGTAAAGCCGGGCAAAAAGCAAGCTGAAGTAAAAAAATATAATTGACGAGAACAGCATTTCACCAATTGAGCTCCACCCCCAACTGTATGCAAAATATTTGGGCGAAAACAAATGCAAATGATATAATGATTTTGGGAGGCCAAAATGCCTCATAACAACATATATCAAGCCAAGCAAAATAAATATCAGAAAGATTTTTAACCCTTTATGTCGGTAAAACCTATAAATGCTTAAGTGATAAATCAACATCAGAAACACTATAAAAGCCAGCACATATAAGAATACCGGCAAATACAAATCGGTATAAATACATGGCATAAACCCCGATGGATTGATTGAAAAAATATATTGGCCATTATCATTATTAATTGAATAAAAGCCAGATGAAGGTTCGGGATGTACCTGATAGTCGGATGGCATACGGAAATTTTTGGCAAAACGGTTCTTCAAAAATTCGTTTTGCACTTTATAGTGGTACTTAACCAGCACAATTCCCCATATTGAAAACCCCTTGTACTGTTCTTTATTAAGCACATACCAGCCATTAGGCAATTTTGCCAATCCATCATCCAACCCTTTAATTTCATCGGTAAAAGTGAATACATTATCCGACCAATACACGTTGGCTGTATCGGAGGCAATAAACAAACCAATATCGTTGTCTGAAAACAACTGATTAAACTGGTCTAATTGTATAAAAAAATCATCACGCCCGGGATTCTCGCTTTCCGAAATAATTGTTTCTGTTTTATCAATTATGTCTTGGATAATTTTTTCTTTATTATGCAGAGTTTTTGAAAAACGTTTAATATCAAAGGATTTTACTCCGCCTCCAAGCATGTAATTTTCGCTAACAACAGCAAGGCTTGCAACAAGTACAAACAGAATAAACAGAATACGTATGTAGCGACGTTTTTTCATCAATTTTTTAATTTACACCTGGCAAAACCCAAGCCTCGGCCAACATTGCCCGTGTATTGTTATTGGTGGTGATAGGGCTCACCGTTAATAATTGTCATTGCCCTGTACAGTTGCTCAACAAAAATGAGCCTTACCATTTGATGCGAGAAAGTCATATCAGATAACGAAACTTTTGCATCGCATTTTTGATACACCTCATTTGAAAATCCATAAGGACCACCCACAACAAAAACCATGCTGCGTATACCTGCTATCATTTTTTTTTCGACAAACGAGGCAAAATCTTCCGAACTGTATTTTTTACCATTTTCATCAAGCAAAACAACAAAATCGCTTGTTTTAATTTTTGCAATAATCAGCTCTCCCTCTTTTTGCTTTTGCTGTTCAATACTCATTTTTTTTGTTGATTTTAATGCCGGAATAAGCGTATGCGTAAAAGGGATATAATGTTTTAACCTGTCGACATAAATATCAATTCCTTTTTGCAAATAATTGCTGTCAGTTTTCCCAATCAATATGAGTGTAATTTTCATTTTAAAAGCAATAAAAAACAATTGTTTGTGAATTTATAAAAAATGCAGCATTTTCAAACAAAACAAAACTGCATATAATTATGCATAAATACGGTTATTACGCATAATAATAAAAGATAAACTAAAAAACAGAGTTGTTTTTATACAATAATTAAAAAAAAGATCACCAATAAAAAGAACAAATGTTCAAAAGCAGCTTAAACACAAATACCCGCCAGGCTTATATTACAAAGCATTTTGTTCTTAAAATAAAACACTAAGCTCTTAATAAATATTTCGTTGTGATCTTTTTTTTGTAAAATTGCATACAATTTGTTGTGTTTAGTATTTTGAAAAAAGAGTATACTTAATATAATGATGCTGCATTTCGATAAATAATATGTAAATTCAGCATGTATAAAACACATAGCAATGATACAAATTATAAAAAATAAGCTAACAATACTTGCTGTTCTTTTAATAATAGCCGGTACAGCTTCAGCGCAAATTCCCGACGAAATCGTTTTGAGTTTAAAAACCGGGAATGCATCAACATTAGCAAAGTATTTTAGTCAAAATGTTGAGTTGGTAGTTCTCGATACCGAGAATATGTACAGCAAAGCGCATGCACAACAAGTAATGAGTGATTTTTTCAAAAAATACCCACCCAAAGGTTTTTCGATAATTCATCAGGGAGGCAAGGATGATTCGAACTACATGATTGGAAATTTAATTGTGAAAGACAATCGATTCAGGGTATATTTTTTGGTAAAATCAAAAAGCGGAGCTGCTCAAATACACCAGTTACGCATTGAGAAACAAACACAATAAACATTTACTACAAGGCATAAAACTACAATGCAGCTGTTAAAACGATCGAGTATTTTTCGATATCTCAGGGTAGCGGTTCCGTACATAAATAAAGCCCGGCGAATTTCACTCCCTGGTTTCGACAGTGTACCAATTTACAATGTTGCAATATTTTTTATAAAAGGAATTCGCGACGGCGACATCAACCGGCGTGCATCGGCTGTTGCATTCAGTATTATTTTAGCAATTTTCCCTGCTATAATTTTCATATTTACATTAATTCCAATACTCCCGATTCCAAATTTTCAGGAACAACTCTTATCGCTCATTCAATCAATTGTACCCGAAAGCATACACGATGTTGTGATTAATACAATTGAAGAAATTATTACCATAAAACACGGCAGCCTTTTATCAATAGGTTTTGCAATGGCTTTAATTTTTTCGACCAACGGAATTGTATCGCTTACCCAATCGTTTAATGCCTCGGTAAATGTTGAAGAAACACGCAGTTGGATTATGCAAAGAGCAATTGCGGTTTTGCTTGTATTTATTTTATCGTTGCTTATTGGTGCCGGTATTATTCTGATTACAGTAACACAGCGCCTAATGAATTTTTTGGTTATGCACGATTTTATGCAGCAAAACTGGACCTACTACATGGTTTCGGTAGGTAAGTGGATTGCAATTATTGCTGTGTTTTACTTTGCGTATTCGTTTTTGTTTTATTTGGGCCCTGCCCGCAAAAGTAAGTACCGTTTTATATCAGCCGGAGCTACTTTAGCTACTTTTTTATCAATAATTATAACTGTTGGGTTTGGAATATATATCGATCATTTTGGCCAGTACAACGCACTATACGGATCGATTGGTGCGCTCCCGATTATTATGATCATTATTTACCTCAACTGTTTATCGATTATTATTGGATTTGAACTCAACAGCAGTATTGTTGCTGCCCGTCGAATTCATTTAACCCAAAAGAAAAATGAACTTAAGGATTCGGGTAAAAAGAAAAAAAAGAAATACTATTCAACAGTAACCGATTTTGCCAGATTACGGGGCTGATCAACATCGCATCCGCGCATTAAAGCAATATAATAGGCAAATAATTGTAAAGGAACGATGGCCAAAAGAGGAGTTACCATATCGTCGGATTTTGGAATTTCGATGATATCTTCGACCATACCCGGCAACATGCTATCGCCTCGTGTAACTATTGCAATAATATTACCCTTACGAGCTTTTACTTCCTGAATATTGCTGACTACTTTTTCGTAATACCGGTCGCGGGCAGCCACAACAACCACGGGTAAATTACTGTCGATAAGAGCAATGGGGCCATGCTTCATTTCGCCTGCTGCATATCCTTCGGCATGTATATACGATATTTCCTTTAGCTTAAGAGCCCCCTCAAGTGCTACCGGAAATAAGTATCCCCGCCCAAGATACAGAGAGTTAAATGAGTCTTTATACTTTTGAGCAATTGACTTAATGTGCTCCTTTTTTTCGAGTATTTGCTGAATTTTTGAGGGTATACTTACCAAATCGTTCACTATCGAGTAATATCTGTCGTTGGGCAAAGTTTTGTGCTTACGGGCAAGCCTTAAAGCAAGCAGAGTAAGAACAGTTACCTGTGCAGTAAAAGCTTTAGTTGAAGCCACTCCAATTTCGACACCGGCATGAGTATAAATTCCGGCATCGGTTTCGCGGGCAATACTCGAGCCTACCACATTGCAAATACCCAAAACCAGTGCTCCTTTTTGTTTTGCAAGCCGTATAGCAGCCAACGTGTCGGCAGTTTCGCCACTCTGGCTAATAGCAAGCACTACATCGTCTTCGCGGATAATAGGCCTGCGGTAACGATACTCCGATGCATATTCAACTTCGACAGGAACCTGCGCATACTCTTCGATAAAATATTCACCAATAAGAGCAGCATGCCACGAAGTTCCACAAGCAATAATAATTATGCGCCGGGCATTTAGTATACGGGGCATAACTGCCGATAAGCCACCTAAAATAACCTCTTTCGTGTCAGGGTCGATACGTCCTCTGAACGAGTCGGCAATTGTTCGGGGTTGTTCAAAAATTTCTTTAAGCATAAAATGCTCAAAACCGTTTTTTTCGAGCTCACCAACATGCAAATCAATCTGGCTTATTTCTGGAGTAAGCTCTTCGTTGCTATGTACCGTTTTAAGTGTAAAACTGTTTTTTTCGATAATAGCTACATCATTGTCGTTAAGATATACAACACTTTTAGTATACTCAGCAATCGGAGTAGCATCGGAAGCCAAAAAATATTCGCCATTGCCAATACCTACAGCAAGTGGGCTACTTTTGCGAGCAGCTATAAGTTTCGATTGTTCGTTTTTACACATTACTACAAGCCCATATGCACCAACAACTCTCGAAAGTGCCATACGAACTGCCTGCTCGGCATTAACCTCTACACCATCGTTATACATATATTCAATAAGATTTGCCAGCACCTCGGAGTCTGTCTCGCTTGTAAAAACATAGCCCTTATTGATCAAATCGCTTTTGAGTTTCTCGAAATTTTCAATAATTCCGTTGTGAATAATTGTAAACAATCCGTTCATCGAAACATGCGGGTGAGCATTTACATCGTTAGGCTCACCATGTGTTGCCCAACGGGTATGTGCAATTCCAATATTCGAAAACGTATTTTTGTTTTCACAGAATGTTTCAAGTTTAGCAACTTTCCCTTTCTTTTTATATATCTGCACATTACTGTTTTGCAACAAAGCAACTCCGGCCGAATCGTAACCCCTGTATTCAAGGCGTTTTAATCCTTTAATAAGTATTGGATATGCATTTTGCGATCCGATGTATCCTACAATTCCACACATAGAATGTGACTTTTTACTTGATGTGAATAATTTAAGCGAACATAAATATTAACATAATGAAATAACAACTAAAATTAAATAAAAAAGAGAGCCAATGGCTCTCTTTAAACGTTAATTAATCGTTATCTAGTATTTTATCATAAAATTCATCGGTCTTATCAACATATGTTTCCTCAGGTTGATAGTCTAAAACCGGCAAGCCGCTTTTCTTAATATCCTCGGCAAGTTGGCTGTTAATTTTTTCGCTTCCAATAATAACTCCGTCGGAATACTGAATTGCCAATTTGTTTATGCCCTGATAATCGAGAGATTCGAGAGCCTTCAAATCATTGGCTTTTATTTCGCTGTTAACAATCTTCTCAATTATTTTTTCGTCAAATTTTTTCGAAAACTCGTCATCGTGTACTGTATATACAACTTTTGCGTTTGCAAACAACGGATCGTCGGCATACATTTTTTTAACCAACAGAGGCACAAAAGCACCAAACCATCCCTGACAGTGAATAAGATCGGGTGACCACCTCAATTTTATTACTGTTTCAATAACTCCTTTAGCATAAAACAAAGCACGTTCATCGTTATCATCAAAGTACACTCCATCTTTTCCGGCCATTACAGCTTTATGATGAAAATAATCTTCGTTGTCGATAAAATATACCTGCATTCGGGCAGCTTGTATCGACGCAACTTTAATAATTAACGGATGATCGGTGTCGTTAATAACCAGATTCATACCCGACAAACGAATTACTTCGTGCAGTTGATTACGACGTTCGTTAACACAACCATACTTGGGCATAAAAGTTCTTATCTCTTTTCCCCTTTCCTGGATGCCTTGTGGTAGAAATCTGCCAATTTTTGATTTTTCGGATTCTGGTAAGTAAGGAGTAATCTCTTGAAAAATAAACAATACCTTTTTCTTTTCCATTCTATCTTTCGATATATTTTTGATTCTGCAAAAGTACAAAAAATTTACAACATTTCATACATTATTCTCCCTGCTCTCGTTTTATAATCGATTCAATGTAGAATCAAATTGTTATTTATAGTATGTGATATGTTCATTGTATTGTTTTATTCGATATTTATTTATTTACTTTGCACTTTAATTTTTAGGTAATGATACTTATACATACAATTAAAGAACTACAGCACGAGGTTTTGCTGCAAAAAAAGTATAATAAAATCATCGGGTTTGTTCCCACAATGGGTGCTTTACATAAAGGGCATTTATCGTTGGTAAACACTGCCCGTGATCTGTGCGATTTTGTAATTGTAAGTATCTTTGTAAATCCAACACAGTTTAACGATCAAACCGATCTTGAACGCTATCCCCGAAACTTAGAGGCCGATATGGATATGCTTAAACAAACTGCATGCGATGTTGTTTTTGCTCCTTCGGTTGCCGAAATGTATCCTCAAAAAGACTCCCGCGTTTTTAATTTTGGAAAACTCGGTACTGTTATGGAAGGTAAACATCGTCCGGGACATTTTAATGGTGTTGCGCAAATTGTAAGTAAATTATTCGACGCAGCTACACCTGACAAAGCTTTTTTTGGCGAAAAAGATTTTCAGCAACTTGCAATTATTAAAGAAATGACTCGTCAATTAAAATACAATATTGACATTATTGCTTGCAAAACCGTTCGCGAACACGATGGTTTAGCAATGAGTTCACGAAACCGGCATTTGAACACAGAACAACGTAAAAGTGCTGCTCATATCTCAAAAACCCTTTTTGAAGCAGTAAAATTAAAAAATGATTTTTCTGTTGATGAATTAAAAAATTGGGTAATAAATAAAATAAACAGCGACAAGAACCTCGAAACCGAATATTTCGACATTATTGACTCCGACACTCTGCAAACTATTAGCTTGTGGACCGAAAAAGTCAACAAAACAGGGTGTATAGCTGTTTATTGTGGTAAAGTTAGATTAATAGATAACGTAACATTTGAATAAAATGCTTATTGAAGTTTGTAAATCGAAAATACATAAGGTAAAAGTTACCGAAGCAAACCTGCAATATGTAGGAAGCATAACTATTGACGAAGATTTGATGGATGCTGCCAACCTGATTGAAAACGAAAAAGTTCAGGTAGTGAACATCAATAATGGCGAAAGACTCGAAACCTATGTAATAAAAGGGAAACGTGGCAGTGGAATTATTTGCCTTAACGGGCCTGCTGCCCGAAAAGTTGCTGTTGGCGATATTGTAATTATTATATCGTATGCAAGTATGGATTTTGAAGAAGCAAAATCATTTAAACCCGCCTTGGTTTTTCCCGATACCGAAAGCAATTCATTAGTTTAAAAAAAATGAGCTCAATATAAAATGGAGCTGTAAACATGTTACAGCTCCATTTTTCTATTTTATCAGTATTGTTGTTGTGCTTACCCTCTGGGCACTTTTCAACACTCCAACATAAACACCGGGTTTATATTTTGCAGCTGTGCTCCACTCAAAAACATTTGTACCTGCCCTAAACCGACTTTCGGTAAAAAGTGTTTCGATTTTTTGACCACTTAGAGTATGCACCGACAATGTAACATCTTGTGCATCGTTTTTTACATAAAAACTAAACACAGCTTTTTCGTTTACCGGATTTGGATAACAAACAAAATTTGAATTTTCATTTTCAATTCCTTTAATTCCGGTATCGTTTATTCGCTCAATTGTAACGGTTTTTGTTGTCGATCCGTATTGATTGTTTGCCGACACCATAATTTCGGCAAATTCAGAATACTCAAGCAATGCAATCGGTAAAGTATACATAGTATCGGTTGGCTCAGTGATAACATCACTTGCAATTAAATTTCCCTGTTGATACAACTCAATTGAATACGTACTTACCCCGGGCGCATAAGTCCAGGTAACATCAACATTTTCGCCTGGTATTTCGTCGTTATTTGCAGGCGATACAATTGTAAAATTGTATGGTTTTGTTTCTTCGCAGGTAAAATCAATTTGCTCCGAAAACAAACGCAATGTATCAACAAAAGCATATACCGAAAGGGTATAATTTTGGCCTGCAATCAATTCGTTTCCGGCTACCTGATCAATGCATATTTGGGGCTGATCTGACTGAAAAATATATTCAGGATCGTCGTTTCCGGCATACAATTCAAATACATATTGAGTAGCGTCAATTACCGGAGCGAGTTCAAAACAAGCATGTAAACCAATATTCTGTGCATCATTTTGGGGGTTAACTATATTTACTTTGCTGTTTATTCGCACAGTTCGTTCCGAAAACTCCTCAATAAAAAGATCCTCTGATGACATACCGGCTTTTGCCATAAAATAAAAAATATCGCCCCGGTTTTCGGTCACAACCCAATCAACAGTTTCAACAATATCGGCACCGGGCTCAACGGTTTTTGCACCAATAAGCTCAACAATTTCTTTATTGCTGTTACACAAGTACATTTCAACATACCGGATATCTCCTTTTTGCCTCCACATAACACTGTACTGCTGACCTATTTCGAGCACTTCGCCTTCAACACCATAAAAATCGACCGGATTACTTAATGGCGATCGCACAATAAGTTCGGGCTTACCAAGCATTTGTATACGTTCCGAAGCAAAAGAATAATTGCGGGTATCGCCATAGGTTTCGTCCATTCCAAGTATTGTAATCCGAAAATATACCGAACTCGACGATTGAAGAGAAGTATCGGGTTCCATAACAAATGTGTTTAATCCCTGACTTACAGGATAGTTATCGGCCAATATTTTTTCAATACCACCGTTTCCGGTATCGCGATATATTATTTGCACTCTTTGCCCCAGGCCCTCTTGCTGCCAAACAATCTCATTTTGTTCAGTATATTTGAACTGATCCATAGGATTGGGTACGACATACTCAATATTGTTATAGTATATTGTAAACGGAACCTTGGTTGTTGCTTGTTCAAACTCATTTTGAGCATTGGCAACTTTTATCAGGCATTGACTAGAATTTAACTGAGGCACAGTCCATGTGTAGCTTTCGTTTTTTGCATCAACATTTTGTGCAATTCGCTCATAAGAATTACCGCCATCGGTTGATAAATAAATGTTTATCCTCGAAACCATGTCAGGAGCTTTCCACGTAATTGTTACGGGTTCTGAATCTTTCAGATATATAACCTGCGATTCGTCAGGCCATGTAAGTTGTAAGGGTTTTACCTCAAGCAGGTCTGTTCTGAAATAGTCAAATAAATACGATCCGTCGCTCCCCCTGCCCCGAACAATATCGGCATGATTATGATTTAAAAAATGCCGTCTACGGTGCACATCGTGTCCGTCGAAACCGGCACTAATTACCGGCACTATACCATCATTTTCCATATCGAATCCCTGCTCAATAAGCCAGGCTCCGAGCTTATACTGATCTTCGAGAGTTGAAGGGGGTGGAAAAATAATCATCTTACCTTCAACCGAAGCAATATAGCAAACCATTTTTGAATCGTAACGGGTATCTGTATTCAAATTTTCAAGCCAGGTATTTCTTTCATCCGGAAAATTGGTATAATTAAACGTTCCGTCAAAATTGTCCCAGCGCAAATCGCTTCGGTTAACATCCCTATAGGTTGTTTCCTTAAAAAGAAAATTCTCAGCCAAACCTATAATTGTTTTGGCTGTACCCGTCATTTTATCGTCGCGAGCCGGTCCGTTTGCCATAGGCGAACCATGGTGTGGAGTTCCCAGGGTAATTAATCGATCGACCAGATTTCCACATTTTTCGCCCTGAGCAATTCCTTGTGTAAAGTTTTGTTCAAGCATATACGATCGCGAAACCAACCCGCCCATACTGTGTCCCATAAGTACAACAGTTTCTTGGTGCAAACCGGCTTCTTCCATTTTTTTTCGTAATTCGGCTGCAATTTCCTGTACCGAAACATAGTTTGACCAATACCGAACATAATACGGCTTAAAGTTTTCGGACAAAGATTGATTGCTGAGCAAATACGACTTAAAATTATCCCAAAACCCACCTCCCGGTGGTGCAGGTTTTCCTTCAAAACTCCAACCATGGATTAAGATTAAAGGTTTACGTCCCTCTTTCGACAGACGTGGGCTTACATCGTCAATTACCAAAAGTTCATCAACCTCAAGGGGCGAAAGCATTGCTTCGTCGATATACAGTTCTGAATTGCTGTCGGTTAAACTTCCCTGATTCGTTGTATTTTGTGCATCAACTAAAGAGAAATTCATTGCAAAAAATACAAATAAGAATAAATATTTTTTAATCATAAACTAAGGTTTCGGCTGATATGGATTCATATCGTATATTAAACAAAACTGCTTAAATTTAATAAAAAAAAGAATGTATCTTTGGCTTTATGGCAAAAACAAAAACAATATATGTGTGTCAGAACTGCGGTGTAACCACTCCAAAATGGGCTGGCAAGTGCAATTCGTGCGGTGAATGGAACACAATTGTTGAAGAAATTGAAGTGCTTGGAAAAAACAAAAATTTGTCGACAATCGTTTCGCGCACATTAGACAAACCCCTAACTTTACAACAAATTGAAACCGGAAAAACCGATCGGTTTTCAACAGCAAACCAAGAGCTTGACAGAGTGCTGGGCGGCGGACTGGTTCCCGGATCAATTATCCTTTTAGGAGGCGAACCGGGTATCGGAAAATCGACACTTGCATTGCAGGTCGCTATGTCAATCCCCCATAAATTGGTGTTGTACATTTCGGGCGAAGAAAGCCTTGAACAAATAAAACTGCGTTCGACACGCCTGAGTGGAAACAACCAAAATTGCTTGTTTTTAAGCGAAACTTCACTCGAAAATATTCTTGTACAAATTGATCAGGTAAAACCCGAAGTTTTAATCATTGATTCAATTCAAACTGTGAGTACCGAACTCATTGAATCGAGTGCCGGAAGTATTTCCCAAATCAGAGAATGTACAGCAGGAATAATGAAAAAAGCAAAAACCGAGGCTATACCTGTAATACTTATCGGGCATATAAACAAAGAAGGAAGCATTGCCGGACCAAAGGTTCTTGAACATGTTGTTGATACTGTGCTCCAGTTTGAAGGCGATCGTAATTTTATGTACCGAATACTGCGAGCCAGTAAAAATCGCTTTGGAGCTACCAGCGAAATGGGCATTTTTGAAATGCTGCACGATGGCTTACGACAGGTTACAAATCCATCAGAATTACTCATTAGCTCTGAACACCAGGGGTTGAGCGGAACAGCTGTTTCGGCAGCAACCGAAGGTGTTCGCCCGTTTTTAATCGAAGTTCAGGCACTTGTAAGCTCAGCAGCTTACGGAAACCCTCAACGCTCATCAACAGGTTTCGATATACGACGAATGAACATGTTGCTAGCTGTATTGGAACGACGTGCCGGGTTTAAACTTACAACAAAAGATGTGTTTTTAAATATTGCCGGTGGAATTAAAGTTGTTGACCCGGCCATTGACCTGGCAGTTATTGTTGCCATTTTATCGTCGAATTTCGATCTGGCAATACCAACAGGAAGTTGTTTTGCCGGCGAAGTAGGACTTACCGGCGAAGTAAGACCGGTTAGCCGCGTTGAACAACGAATAAGCGAAGCCGAAAAACTCGGATTTACACAGATTTTT
Source organism: uncultured Prolixibacteraceae bacterium (assembly GCA_964487645.1). GTDB lineage: Bacteria > Bacteroidota > Bacteroidia > Bacteroidales > Prolixibacteraceae > Roseimarinus. The sequence goes on along the minus strand of CAZARW010000011.1, from coordinate 17,224 downwards.
ATTCCTTTGGCTAACAAAGGAATCAATATAAAAAAACACAACATCGATATTTTGCGGGTAAAAAGCGTGAGCGAAACTCTTCAGAAGTTGTTTAAAAACGATAAAAACAAATAACTGTATAAACCGAATTGATGCCCGGTTGTTATTTTTTCATTCTGAAACACACTATATTTGCACACAAATAGCTGAGTTCCGACAACCATGAAACAAACAACATTAGTATTTATACTCATCACTTTATTATTTTCGTGTCGTACCGATCCGATGCCTGATAACGCTATCGATCGCGAAAAATTTGTTAATATATTGGTCGATGTACACTTAGCCGAAGCCTTATACCAGGAGCGATACCGTATACGAATTGACAGTCTCGAATCGGGCGAATTGTACAAATCGATACTGCAAAAGCACGACGTTAGCGAAGACGAGATGATTATTACGTCGATGTATTACTCCCGACATCAACGTGAATACGACAAAATTTTTAACGATGTACTTACAAAAATGAATGTGCGTATTGATGAGGAAAAACAATTAGCTGAACCCGACGAAGAAAAACAACCTGCAGAAAAGGATATACAGCCCGAAAAAAAAGACAGTATTAAGAAATAAGCAATGTCAACATTTTTATTTGATAAAACAATATTTGGCCCGGTGCAAAGCCGAAGGTTAGGAGTTTCGCTTGGAATAAACCTGCTGCCTAACCAAAGCAAGTTATGTTCGTTTGATTGCATATATTGCGAATGTGGATGGAACCCCGACAGCAAAAAAGTAAAAGCTATTTTGCCCGAGCGCGATGAAGTAAAACAATTGCTTGAAAAAAAACTCAGGCAAATGAAAGGTGAAGAAAAACTCCCCGATGTAATTACATTTGCCGGTAATGGCGAGCCTACAATGCACCCCGATTTTTCTCAGATTATTGATGACACAATTGAACTTCGAAACCAATATGCACCAAAAGCACGTATTGCAGTACTGTCGAACTCAACCATGTTGTTTAAAAAAAGTGTTGTAGATGCCTTGCTAAAAATCGACGACAATATTCTAAAACTCGATTCGGCTTTTCCCGAAACCATAAAAATCATGAATCAGCCTGTGGGTAAATTCGATTTAAACAAACTCATTGAACAACTGATACAATTTAACGGAAAACTCATTATTCAAACTATGTTTCTGAAAGGGAGTTTTAGTGGCCAGAATTTTGACAATACAAGTGATCGCGAAGTTGATAATTGGATAAATATTCTTAAGCGCATCAAACCTGAAAAAGTTATGATTTATACTATAGCACGCGATACACCTGCAAATACTCTCGAAAAAATACCGGAATACACCTTGCATGAAATTGCTGCCCGTGTTATAAAACAAACCGGTATTGCCACCGAAGTTTCGGCCTAGTAATAACAGAATTTATTTTTAATGGCCATAGCTTGATCCATCCCAGCAGTGTGTACAAAGTTTTTCTTTAGGCAAGCCAATTGCTTCGATCAAATCGCTCAATTTTTGAAATTTTAGCGAAGTAAGCCCTAAATCGCTACGCATTTGCTCAAGCATTTTTTTGTACTCAGGGGTATCGGGGTCGGCATATTTCGAATAATCGACATCTTCGGTCCCTTCGAGTTTAAAAATTGCTTTTCGGGTAGCCAGTTCGAGTTTTGTTCGTGAGCGGCTAAAATTTAAAAATTCGCAAGGATAAATCAATGGAGGGCATGCAATACGCATATGCATTTCTTTAATACCTGCAGCCTGCAAATCTTTCACATTATCTTTAAGCTGAGTTCCCCGAACAATTGAGTCGTCGAGAAAAATTCCCGATTTATCTTTTATAAGAGCTCCGTTAGGAATAAGTTTCATTTTGGCTACCAGCTCACGCATTTTCTGGTTTTGGGGCATAAAGCTACGCGGCCATGTTGGAGTATATTTTGCATATGGTCGCATAAGAGGAATTCCGGCTTTGTTGCTATATCCCAGGGCATGGCCAATCCCCGAATCAGGAATTCCGGCAACCAAATCGGCATCAACATCATCGTTTTCGGCAAGTTTAGCACCACAATTGTAGCGGCTTTGGTCAACATTTATGCCTTCGTAAAACGATGGAGGATATCCGTAATAAACCCACAAAAACGAACATATCTGCAATTTTTCTTCGGCGGGCTTAAGTATTTTGTATCCATCGTTACTGATTTCAACAATCTCGGCAGGCCCTATATATTTTTCGAGCGAATAATCAAGATTTTCGAACGAGCTGGTTTCGCTAACAGCACAATAGCCATGCGAGTTTTTGCCAATAATAATGGGTGTACGTCCATATTTATCGCGGGCAGCAATAAGTTTATTTTCGTTCAGAATTAAAATTGAACACGAACCTTTAATCGAATTATACACATTTTCGATTCCCTCAATAAAGGTTTCCTTTTCGCAAATGAGCATAGCAACAAGTTCAGTGGGGTTAATTCCCCCCTGGCTGGTTTCCGAAAACATTTTTTTCATTCCCAAAAACTTTTCAGACAACTCATCAATATTATTAATTTTTGAGACAGTACTTAAAGCAAAACGCCCTAAATGCGAAAAAATCACTAAAGGTTGGGCTTCGTTGTCGCTAATAATCCCAATCCCTGCATTTCCTTCAAAACTGGCAATATCACCCTCAAATTTATTCCTGAAATATCCGTCTTCGAGACTGTGAATTGCCCGTTGATATCCTTTATTGGCTGAGTAAAATGCTACCCCTGCACGCTTGGTTCCCAGATGTGAATGATAATCGGTACCGTAAAAAACATGCGAAACGCAATCGTGTGTCGCCGTTGCTCCAAAAAAACCGCTCATGTGTGTGTATTGATTTTTATTTGTGGTTGACAAAAATAGAAATAATGTGCTTGTATAAAAATTGTTTTCCTATTCATTAGCCTATCTTTTTAAAAAGTTATCAAAATAAGAAAACATGCATAGGTATTTTACGTAATTGGCAGCAACTGAAACGCACCTTTCAAACCAATATTTTCATCGCAAATAATAAGAAGCGAAATTATTTGTGTTTGCACATTCATAATATTCAAAGCCTGTTCGATACTGTGTTTCGATTTCACATTGTTGCCAATTGCTGTAGCAAAAGCATCGGCGTATGCTGCATTTTTTGCTGCCACCATTACGGCATCGGCTTTCCCAAAACTTACCGATGGGCCAACTGTTGCTGCCGAAGTACAAACGGCAAGCGGACTGTATGCATCATCAATTTGGAGCCCAATTTTCTGACTAAACGACGATTTTCCGGCATAAACCGAAAGATTCAGTTTGTGCGTGATATACATAAAAATATCGCCTCCGTTTTCGACCACAACTTCGTTAACCGCAAATTTGTTTTTTATTGCAGTGGCAATATATTCAGAAAAAGCACCGGCAACAGCAGCCATGGGACCGGTGTTGGCAAGCTTGGCAGCATGTGCCATTTCAACAGCTATTTGTGGTGCCTGGTTACTCAGTTCAACAGGCTGCATCGAACGTGCAAATTCAGGGTTTCTCAGAATATACGATTCAAGCTCCTTACGTAAATCAATTAATTGCTCATGTGCAAAGGATGGTATATTGTTGTGATAACTCCCCGGATCAATTCCTATCCATAAATCAGAATCTTTATACCCAACAACAAACGATTTAAAACGTTTCAGGCCCATCGCATTTCGATAAAACCGGGGTTCTATGCCTCTACTGCGCATATTTGATTTTCCCTTGTTGGAGGCAAAACTCATTGAAATTGTTTTTAAAGCGGTAAACTCAGATCAATAATCGTCGTGAAAATCGATTTCGAAAAGATTTAAGGGACAAGCTTTTACACAAAGCTCACACACAATACATTCTTTTTTATTAAACTGCAACTCCCAGGTTTCGGGGTGCATAGTAAGTGCACCGGCAAAGCATACAGCCGTGCAGTTTCCGCAATTAATGCATTTATCCTGATGGAATCGAATTTTTTTATCAAGGGGCGAGCACTTCACATTGTTTTCTTCGAGATATGCAATCCCTTTTTCAATATTCGATTTCCTTCCGATGAGTTCGAGCAGCAGGTTACCACGTTTACCGGGGATTACTTCGGCTTTTAAAATATTGATGCTGATATCGTAATCTTTAACCAAAACGTAACTCAAAGGCTTATCGCCACTTTGAGGCGGAAATTTTAAAACATATCGGCGTTTAACTATTTTCATCTGTTAAATTTTTAATTCAGCTCCTCACTTCAATTATTTATCAATACTATCAGGATCTGTTTCCTCAAGGCTTTTAAGCGAAGTATTTTGAGGGAACATTTGAACGGGTTGCTGCAATTCAAACTCACCTTTTTCGATTTTCGATTTCAATATGTTTGCAATTTTACGGGCTTTTGCAAGGCTAGCTACCGGTGCTGTACGCACTTTACGTCCATCAATTTCGATTTCACCTGAGCGTAATTGCGCATAATTCACCTGTCCTATTTTAGGGGTTCCCACTGTTCCATAATCGAGAATTGATGTTTGAATCTGGCTGTTGTTGATTGACACCCTGCGGGCAATTTCGGCATTAAGTACAGGAATTGGAACTCCTATTCCTACAAATAAGCTTGTTCCGTATTTTTCGTAATATGCAGCACGTATAAACTCACTGCTCATTTCTTTCATGTTACCAATAACTGCTAATGTAGCTGCATTGGTAACGGGCACACCATTCTCGTCCTTGGGCCGGCTTGTATGAAACTGTGTTCCAGGCCATGCAACATAACCGGTTGTTCCTCCAATAAAAATACGGGTACCTATACCAATGGTTTTCAACTCAGGATCGTTTAACAAGGGGCTTAACTCTCCCGAAGTTGAGTATGTGGCATTGCGTAAGTTGGGCAATAATGTACCCATGTACGTATAAATAGTATTGTGGGTGGTATTTACTGCCACATTATAATTTTGATAGGCATTACGGGGGTTAAACATGAACATTTCGTTAACAGTATTTTTGTTAACAAGTGTTTTTATATGCTTTCGCGGATAACAATCGGTTCCCTTGCCCCATGCTTCAAGTACAATATCTTTTCCATCGAGAAGATCTTGTATAACATGAGCACCACCGTATTGAGGATTTTTTGAATTGCATGCAGCAGCGCCAATATACGTATCAACAGCAGCTAGCCCTTCGTAAGCAGGTACTCCGTTAAGCCGTATTTTTTCCATACGTATTGGAGGAAAAGCGTGGCCAAAATTTATAAATGCACCACTTGAACACATTGCACCAAAAGTAGCTGTAGTTACCACATCAACTTTTTCAGCAATCTCTTCGGCCGATACTGTTTTGGCCATTTCAGAAAGCTCCTCGGCTGTTAATACCACAGCTTTTCCGTTTCTGATTTTTTCGTTTATTGATGAGTATGATTTTGAAGCAGACATTGACTTTTTTTTAAAAGGCAAAAATAATACACCCTTTACACTAAAAAAATATTATTGAAAACAATTATTAAATGATTTTACGCTTAAGCCCCCAAGCCAGATTAATTCATTTCGCCATGAATTAAATTGCCCGAAGTTACCAAACGCTTAATGCTTTTCATTTGGCGTAGCTCAATAGGAATTGTTCCGGTAATGCGGTTGTTCGAAATATTGAGCATCGATAATTTTGGTAACTGGGTAATAGTACGTGGCACCTGTCCATTTATCTGATTGTTGCTGATATCGAAATATGTAAGTTCTTTTAACAAATGAATATCAGAAGGCATAGTGCCTGTAAGCGAATTGTTGGCAAGTGCAACCCACCGTAACGAACTTATTTGCACTATACCTGAAGGTATTTGACCTTCGAGCTTATTATCAGATAATGAAAGCCACTTTAGTTTCGAAAGATTATGTATACCTTGTGGAATTTTACCGGTAAATGTGTTTTGTGAAAGTGTTAATCCTTCGAGATTCTTTAATTGAGTAACCGATTCGGGAATATTGCCCGAGAACTTATTGTTTGTAAGTACTATTTCGCGTAAACTCACTAAATTTTGTATTTCATCGGGTAACGACCCTTCAAACTGGTTGTCCCATAAGTTTACCCGCTGCAGTTTCGTTAAGGTAAAAAAACCATCAGGCAAACGTCCTGCGAGCTTATTGTCAAACAAATACAAAACCTCAAGTTGAGTAAAATTTCGGATTTCATCGGGTAAGCGACCTTGCAAATTATTGCTCATTAACACAATTTCGACAACGTGACCCGAACGTGTTGTTATACCATACCACGACGAAGGTGTGTGCGAATTGAGCCAATTCGTGCTTTTTTTCCAATCCGATCCGTTAGTTGCCTCGTATAATTTTAATAATGCCGAAACCTCTTCCTGTGGTATTTCAGTAATACGAGCCGGATCAAAACCATGCTCTACAAACTGAGCCAATGCTGTGGTTTGTAGCATCATCACAAAAATAATTGCATGTATAATCCGCATCATATTTATTAATTTTGGAGTCAAAATTTTTTTGAGTATTCATCGAAACCTATACTCTGTTGAAACGAATAATCAAAAACCAATTGTTTATCAGTCAAAAATAATTAAAAGAGTAAATATACTATAACATTTTTAATAAAAAACTTAAGTTTTTGAGTTTTTACCCCAATAAAAACCTTTAGAAATATTGCAATAATTCACATAAATATAGTCATTGCTACAATACTAAGCAAACACAATATTGCACTTATTTTGTTTTAATTTCTCTGCAAAAACAACAATCAAAGCTATGCAAAGAATTTAAGCCGGAAATTAATAAATTAAATTTATGGAGTGCAATATACCATAAAAGCTTAAACAAGTTTTTTTTACCTTTGCACATCAATAATTTTTTTGAGCAAAAAATAAACAATACAATGAATACAATAACACAGCAGGTAAAAATATTCAATACCTTAAGCAAACAAAAAGAAGAATACACCCCAATAACTCCGGGCTTTACAGGCCTGTATGTATGTGGCCCAACTGTTTACGGACATGCACACCTGGGGCACTCGCGCCCTGCTGTTACTTTTGATTTGGTGTATCGTTATCTTATGCACATTGGATATAAAGTACGGTATGTTCGGAATATTACCGATGTTGGCCACCTGGTTGCCGATGCCGACCAGGGGGAAGATAAAATTGCAAAAAAAGCAAAACTCGATAAACTTGAGCCCATGGAGGTTGTACAAACGTATACCAACAGCTACCACCGTAACATGAATCAGCTCAATGTACTCCCTCCAAGTATCGAACCTACGGCTACAGGCCATATTATTGAGCAAATTGAAATGGTAAAAACTATTCTCGATAACGGATACGCTTACATAAGCAATGGCTCGGTATATTTTGATGTCGAAAAATTTGCAAAGCAATACAACTACGGAAAACTTTCGGGCAGAAAAACCGAAGATCTGCTTTCGAGCTCACGTGAACTCGACGGACAGGACGAAAAACACTCGCCACTTGACTTTGCCCTGTGGAAAAAAGCTCAACCCGAACACATAATGCGCTGGCCTTCGCCCTGGAGCAACGGTTTCCCGGGATGGCACACCGAGTGTGTTGCAATGAGCACAAAATATTTGGGGAAAAAATTCGATATACACGGCGGAGGAATGGATCTGCTCTTTCCGCACCATGAGGCCGAAATTGCTCAAAGTTGTGCTGCTCTGGGACACGACAGTGTTAACTACTGGATGCACAACAATATGATTACCATTAATGGCCAAAAAATGGGAAAATCGTTGGGAAATTTTATCACTCTCGACGAATTTTTTTCGGGCAGCCATCAACTGCTCGAAAAAGCATACAGCCCAATGACTATAAGGTTTTTTATATTGCAGGCTCACTACCGCAGTACTCTCGATTTTTCGAACGAAGCATTGCAAGCTGCTCAAAAAGGATTCGAGCGCTTAATGAAAGCTTCAGATACAATGTCGAAAATAAAACCTGCTCAAAATTCATCGGTCGACATCAAAACGATCGAAAACAATTGCTACCAGGCTATGAACGACGACTTTAACAGCCCAATTGTAATTGCCAATTTATTTGATGCCGTAAAAATTATTAATTCGCTCGCCGATGGTAATGATTCGATTGATTCTGAAAACCTCGACAGATTAAAAAATCTTTTCAATGTATTTGTTTTTGATATTTTAGGACTCATCCACGAAAATGCAGAAAACGCGAACAACGAAATTTTAAATAATGTAGTTGATTTGCTGCTTAACGAAAGACTCAATGCAAAACAAGCTAAAGACTGGAGTACATCGGACAGGATACGCGATGAACTTATAAAACTGGGGTTCGAAATAAAAGATAAAAAAGATGGGTTTGAATGGGAATTAAAGTAAATGCTAAAAATTATTTTTCTTACTAAACAAGTATATCAGAATAATTGCTCCCAAACCCAATATTACCCCTACAGCAACATATACAAAGTAGATGCTGAAATTTACAATCCCTTCGTAAATTGTAAAAACCAAAGCAGCTGAGCCAAAAAGTACCAATGCATATACAAGCATGAGTATTTTAAATATCTTTTTGTCGTTTAATTCATTTTCGTTTCCCCACATAAGAGAATATTCAGTTTGAGAAAAATCTAAATTTGTGTGCATAAACAATGTATTTTGAATAAAATCAAAGATAAATTAACAAATAAAGATTTTAGAAAATAATAAACGAACAACATAAAAAACTTTGTAAACCATCCTTTTTAATCAATAAAAAAAATCTCTGATTGCCATTTTTTAAACTCTACCACTCAACAGGCATCAAGCCCTTACTCTGAAGATAGCGATTTGCAATACTAAAATGGTGGTTTCCAAAAAAGCCACGCGATGCCGACAAAGGCGAAGGATGCACCGATTCTAAAACCAGATGTTTCGAGCGGTCAATTAAAGCTCCTTTACGTTGAGCATATGCACCCCAAAGAATAAAAACCACATGATCTTTATTGTCAGAAACAGCTTGAATTGCAGCATCAGTAAACGTTTCCCAACCTTTTTTTTGATGCGAACCCGGCTGATGAGCTCTAACTGTAAGTGTTGCATTAAGCATAAAAACTCCTTGCCGTGCCCATCGGCTTAAATTACCACTTTGCGGAACCGGTAACAATAAATCGTTGTGAATTTCTTTAAAAATATTACGCAACGATGGAGGAAAAGCAACTCCATCGCGAACCGAAAAACAAAGCCCATGAGCCTGTCCGGGGCCATGATAGGGATCCTGTCCAAGTATCACAACTTTTACATCAGAAAATGGACATAAATCAAATGCAGCAAATATTTCGTTTCCCGGTGGATATATTGTCGCTTTTTTATACTCAGATTTAACAAAGCCTGCCAACTGCTGAAAATAAGGCTTTTCAAACTCCACACTCAATATATTTTGCCAGCCTTCTTCAATCTTTACATTCATGATATAGGTTTTGATGCTAAAAATACTATTTAAGAATGTATTTTTGGCAAAAAGTATATTGCAATGATTCAAAACGATACTATAAAAGAAGCAATTCAACGATTTAATAAAACCCTAACAGAACCAATCAAACTCAAGTGCATTTTTTTTGATATGGACGGTGTTTTATTTGACTCAATGCCCTACCATGCAAAATCGTGGATCCAGACCTTTGCCGAATACGGCCTTGGGCTTCCCGAACACGAGCCCTATATGAACGAAGGCAGCACTGCATTGTACACTATCGACAAAATGTTTCGGAAATATAAAAATGAAACTGTACCGCCCGAAATTGCCAAAGCAATAAAAAACCGAAAACATACAATTATGGGCTCGATGCCACAAGCCAAAGTTTTTGAATACATGCCTCAATTTGTTGAAAGGGTAAAAACACTGGGAATTGAACGCTGGGTTGTTACCGGATCGGCGCAAGAGGGACTCATTGGCCGGTTAAATGCTGCATATAATAAAAATTTCGAACGCCATAAAATGGTTACTGCCCACGATGTACACAACGGGAAACCGCATCCTGAACCATATTTGCAGGCAATACAAAAATCGGGGTTTAATAAGCAACAGGCTCTCGTTATCGAAAATGCTCCTTTAGGTGTCGAGTCGGCTAAAGCTGCCGGTTTATTTACCATTGCACTTAATACCGGCCCCATAAATCCTCAGGTTCTTACCGATGCCGGTGCCGATATTGTTTTCTCAAACTGCAAGTCACTCATTGATTTTTGGCCTGTTATTGCAAAATATTTGTAGAGTTTGAATCCATAGTTCAAATACACACTCTTGAATCCCCAACGCTTTTTTTGTAATATGCATAATGCGATTATGCTTAGAAACTGTATTTTTGAAAAAGTATAACTCTGCATAAGGCTGAATTTTTATTAAAAAAACACGTAACAATCCATTTATAATGAAGATAGCAGTTGATTTTGACGGGACAATTGTTGAACACAAGTATCCAAAAATTGGAAAAACACGCCCCTTTGCATTCGAAACACTAAAGATGCTGAAACAAAAAGGGCACGAACTGATTCTGTGGACATACCGTCAGGGTGATTATCTTGATGAAGCGGTAGAATTTTGTCGCCAAAATGGTGTTGAGTTTTATGCGGTAAACAAAAATTATCCCGAAGAAGAGTTCGATAACACGTTTAGCCGCAAAATTAATTGCGATTTGTATATCGACGATCGAAACATTGGAGGACTTCCCTCGTGGGGCGAAATATTTCAGATAATTCACCCTGAAGAAACACAAGCCCAAGTGCAAAAACAAAAAAAATGGCGCTTTTTTCAGAAAAAACGATAATCACATTGATTACAGATAACAAAAACAATCAACGCAATAAAAAAACTACATCTGTGAAAACATACTACACCCTTAGCCCCGAGCAAGTGCTTACCGAGCTCAAAACCGACCCGAAACAAGGACTAAGTACCATCGAAGCAAAAAAAAGGCTTACCCAATACGGATACAACCAGCTTGAATCGAAGAAAGGAAAAACATTCATCCAAAAATTCTTTTCGCAATTCAAAAGTTTTATGATCATTATTCTGATTATAGCCGCAATTATATCAGGCGTTGTTGGAATTCTTGAAAACGAAGGTTTATTCGACACATACGTTATACTTGGCATTCTGATTTTGAATGCACTCATTGGAGCTTACCAGGAACATCGTGCCGAATCGTCGCTCGAAGCTTTAAAAAATCTTGCATCGCCGCTATCAAAAGTTTTGCGCGATGGTGTTGTAAGCGAAATTGATACCCGCGAGATAGTTCCCGGCGATATTGTAATTCTCGAAACCGGTGCAATTATTCCGGCCGATATACGCCTTACCGAAACTGCACATCTTAAGATTCAGGAATCGGCACTAACCGGCGAATCGTTTCCGGTTGATAAAAATACTGATACCATTGAAAATACCGATACAGCACTTGGCGATCGGAAAAACATGGCTTATACAAGCGGCATGGTAACATACGGCCGAGGACGCGGTGTTGTGGTTCATACTGCTATGCAAACTCAGGTGGGTAAAATTGCACACATGCTCAAAAATACTGCCGACACAAAAACTCCCATGAGCCTCAGGCTTGAGCAATTAGGAAAAATATTGGGAATAGCCGCCCTGGCAATCTGCACCTTAATTTTTGTTGTTGGTATTTTGTACGGCAATTCGGTTCTCGATATGTTTATGACAGCCGTAAGCCTTGCTGTTGCCGCTATACCCGAAGGACTCCCGGCTGTTTCGACTGTGGTGCTGGCCATTGGTGTACAGCGAATGGTTAAACAAAACGCAATTGTACGTACACTTCCGGCTGTTGAAACTCTTGGCAGCGCTACTGTAATATGCTCCGACAAAACCGGTACACTAACTCAAAATAAAATGACTGTGGTACAAATGTACCAAAACCACCAATTACAAACTATTGACAGAAATAATGCCCCGCAAAACATTTCAAACTCCGAAACAGATCTTATTATTTCGTCGGTTTTATGTTCCGATGCTTTTAGCAAAACTACCGACGAAGGGAAAAATGAATTTTCTGGCGATCCTACCGAAACAGCTCTGCTCGATTTAGGTGTTTTTTTCGGTATTGATAAAACCCAAATCGAAAATAAACATCCGCGAATTGCCGAAATCCCTTTTGATTCGGAACGCAAACGGATGGCAACAATCAATAAGCAAGCCGACAATACACTTCGAATAAACGTAAAAGGCGGTGTTGACGAAGTTTTAAGTGTTTGCAAACAAATTGTACTAAACGGTACAGTAAAAACTCTGAGCAACGACGATACTCAAAAAATTCATGAAGCGAACCACAAAATGGCTCAATCGGCCTTGCGGGTTCTTGCCATTGCATATTCCGATATTGAAAAACTGCCCAATGACATACATGTTGACACAATAGAGCAGAACCTGGTATTTGCCGGACTTGTAGGCATGATTGACCCTGCACGCCCCGAAGCATTTAACGCAGTTCAACAATGCAACACTGCCGGCATAAGGCCGGTAATGATAACAGGCGATCACAAAGATACAGCCATGGCCATTGCCCGCGAAATTGGAATTCTTAAACCCGAACACGAAGCCATTACAGGTTCCGAACTCGAAAAAATGACAGACGAAGAATTGGCAAATAATGTAAGCCGTTACTCGGTGTATGCACGCGTAGCCCCCGAACATAAAGTGCGCATTGTAAGTGCATGGCAAAAAAACAACAACATAGTTGCCATGACAGGCGACGGAGTTAACGACGCTCCGGCTCTTAAACAAGCCGATATTGGTGCTGCCATGGGCATAGTAGGTACCGATGTGGCAAAAGGAGCATCGGACATAATTCTTACCGACGACAACTTTGCAACCATTGTAGCTGCCGTTAAAGAAGGACGCCGCATTTACGACAACATCCTTAAAGCGATTCTTTTTTTACTCTCGACCAATGTGGGCGAAATATTGCTGATTCTTATTACAGCAGTGTTTAATATGGGAGTTCCGCTGCTTCCCGTACATATTTTGTGGATTAACCTGGTATCGGACAGCCTGCCTGCTCTTGCACTGAGCATCGATCCGGCTGATGAGGGTATTATGAAACAAAAACCCAAAGATTCGAAAAAGGGAATTATGACCAAAGGGATGATTTGGAGAATTATCTATCAGGGAGCAATGATTGGGATAATTCCACTGATTGCTTTTGTTATCGGGCTTCGCGATGGTGGCGAAAGGTTAGGACAAACCATGGCCTTTGCTTCACTCATTTTTGCACAAATGACACATATCAGAAACCTGCATTCAATAAAAAAATCATCATTCCGTACAAATCCTTTACAAAACCTCCCTTTGATTGGAGCTATAGCAATATCAACAGCAATGGCACTAGCCGTTCTCATTATTGAACCTGCACGCGAAGCGTTTAAATTTACGACAATGGACACAACTCACTGGCTTATTGTAGTTGCACTTGCATTTATTCCGATAATTGTTGTTGAGTTATTTAAACTATTGAAAATTAACGATTGGAAATAAGTTCTCACAAAAAACAATCGCCTGATAAGAAATTAACTATCAAGCGATTGTTTTCGTACCCGAGGGGGGAATCGAACCTGCCTACCGGCAGGCAGGCCTGCACTACGGCAGGCAGGCCCAACTTCATTGCTGAAACTGGATTTTGAATCTATATTCCTAAGAAATTCTTTACCCACACCCGATTTGAAATATTTTTCTCTTTTACGGGCTTCCAATCTGCTTTGACATTTTTCAGAATAAATCAGCTCGAAAGGGGCATATGGTCTGGTTGTTTTTTCGTAGCCTTTGTTGTGCCGATAAAGTCTATTTTCTATGTTACTGGTCATGCCTACATAGATATAATTCCGATGAATACTTTTTATGGCGTAAACTCTATACATTTTGATTATTTGCAAAAAAGGGAAGCTTCGACAGAAACCTCCCTTTTTGTACCCGAGGGGGGAATCGAACCCCCACTTCATTGCTGAAACTGGATTTTGAATCCAGCGCGTCTACCAATTCCGCCACTCGGGCAATAGTCCTTGCGCTTAAGCGCGCCTGTCTGCCGTAATTTTAATGAAGGCAGATCTGCCAATTCCGCCACTCGGGCTTTTGAAATTAGCGCTTGCAAATATAAAGCATTATTTTATTGTACAAAATAGTTTTGTAAAAATTCATCGTGTATTTGCAAGAACAAGCAGTTAAACAAATAATTAAAACAGTACCTGCTTAAACATTAATCTCGTTTGCTTATTGGCCGATACACAAACCATTTTTGTGTGGTAATAGTCATTTCTTTATTTTCCAAAATGTATCACAGACAAAATTATAAATCGGGTTTAAAATTTGGGTACATAAAATGTTTTGCCGGCACAAAAGTTTCTTTAATTGTACGTATCGATGTCCATCGTAATAAATTAAATACCGAACCGGCTTTATCGTTGGTTCCCGAGCCGCGTGCACCGCCAAAAGGCTGTTGGCCAACTACAGCACCCGTAGGTTTATCGTTTATATAAAAATTCCCCGCGGCATGGCGTAAGCGCCTGGTAATTTTTTGAATAGTGTACCGATTTTGTGAAAAAACAGCACCTGTTAGCGCATACATCGACGTATTATCGAGCACTTCGAGAGTTTCGTCAAGCAGGCTATCCTCGTATTTATAAATTGTGACTACAGGGCCAAATAACTCTTCGCGCATGCTGATATAATCGGGAGTTTTTGCAACAATTACAGTAGGTTCGATAAAATACCCCACAGTTTTATCACATCGTCCGCCATAAATAATTTCGGCATCATTATCGGTACGGGCATTATCAATATAAGTTTTGAGCTTATCAAACGATTGTTCGTCGATTACCGCGTTAATAAAGTTTGTAAAATCTTCGGGAGGGCCCATTTTTAGCTCATCGAGCTGTACTTTGGCTTTGGCCCAAAAATCGCTCCATATACTTTTGGGAATATATACTCGTGATGCTGCCGAGCATTTTTGTCCCTGGTACTCAAAGGCACCACGAACAAAAGCTGTTGCCAAAGCTGTGGTATCGGCTGTTGCATCGGCAAAAATAAAATCTTTTCCTCCGGTTTCGCCAACAATACGCGGATACGATCGATAGTGATGAATATTTTGTCCTATTGTTTTCCAAATATTCCGAAAAACTTCTGTTGACCCGGTAAAATGAATACCGGCAAAATCGCGGTGCGATAAAAGAACATCGGCAGCATCGGGGCCCGATACAAAAACCATATTCATTACTCCATCGGGAAGGCCTGCCTCCCGAAATATTTCCATAAGTACACTTGCCGAATATATGGCAGTTTTTGAGGGTTTCCACACACAAACATTGCCCATCATTACCGGGGCTGCAGGCAAATTACCGGCTATTGATGTAAAATTGAAGGGTGTAAGTGCAAACACAAACCCCTCAAGTGGCCTGAATTCATTGTAATTCCATATTCCTGCAGCCGATTGAGGTTGCATACTGTATATTTCGCTCATACACTGCACTCCAAATCTGAAAAAATCGGCCAATTCACAAGCAGCATCAATTTCGGACTGAAAAGCATTTTTTGATTGTCCAAGCATGGTTGCTGCATTAATTTTATTGCGGTAGGGGCCCGAAAGTAAATCAGCAGCCTTTAAAAAAATCGACGCTCTATGCTGCCAGCTCATATCCTCCCATTGGGGCTTGGCCTGCATTGCAGCACATACAGCCAACTCAACATGGCTTTTGTTGCCCCGGCTATAATGAGCTAAAGTATGGTTTATTTCGTGTGGCGGAAAAATACGAACTTGTTCATCGGTACTTACCGGTTTTCCTCCAATATACATCGGAATAGAAATGTTTTCGGAACGCATTTTTTTAAGAGTATTTTGCAACTCAATTCTCTCGTTGCTTCCCGGCGCATAACTCTTAATGGGTTCGTTATACGCTTGGGGTACTTTATAAAATCCTTTTGTCATAATTCGCAAATTTTGATGAGCACTATAATCAAATTTACGATGTTTTGATTTTTTAAATGCTAATAAATATCAGAGAGCTTAATCATTAACCTACCGGTGTATTTTAAAAAACATTTACCCCTGCAACGCCCGTTTTTAAGCATGCATAAACAATTAATCAATAAATTATACATAATTTATTTGGAAATCCCCCCCCCAATATTATATTTGACAAATGAAATGCTAAATGCCCTTTTTTCCAATCATTTACAAACAACTAAAACCAGTATACACACCAAAAAAATTGCCTATGTAAACACCCGGAATTTTCACCGCAGAGGCGCAGGGGCGCAAAGAAATACTAAAAAACCTTCGCGCCTTCGTGCCTTTGCGGTGTATTTTTTTTTTTTAAAACGATCTTTAATTCCAATAAACAGACAGGCTTTTTACAACATAAAAAGAATGGGGCTGCTCGGAATATAACCTACAGCCCCATTTTATATCGAAAAATTATGATTTCTATTGCTTTTCAAAAGCCCATTTTTCTTTCATTTCGCCCCACGATGAGTTGCTTGACGATTCGACAAACAACTTGCCTCCGGCAATTGAAAAAACTTCTTTAATTGCAATTTCGCCACCATCCTGCATTGGTAGTTTCGAGTCAATGGTAAGCACTTTTTTATCATCAGAGAACTGTGCAACCGATTTTTTCTTTGAATCCATCATGCCATCGTTGATACATTCTTTCCCATCGAGGGTAAATTTCTCACTGATAGTAATATCTTGTCCTTGAAAATTAACCTGTCTGTCAATCTTTATATCATTCCCGTTTTGGGTGATATTGATGTCGGAAGGAGCCATACTGAATTCATTGTTAAGTGTACTTTTTTCTTTGTTGATTTTCCATTTTCCGGTAAAATCGGTTTGAGCACTTACAAGAATTGCAAGAAATAAAAGTGTAGTTAAAGTCATGATTTTTTTCATAGTTGTAGAAATTTAGTTAGTAAATTATATACGTTTTATTTAACGGTCGGCACTAATATATGATGAAATTTGATTGGCAGAGCCACTAACATATTTTGGATAATTAGGATACGAGCACAGCAGGTAGCCGGCACCTTCGGGTTTTTCGTTAATTCGTCCGTCGGAGCCAATAGCCAGTGTTTTTGCCGGGGCTTGATTGTTTTCAACCCAATCCATTAAAAGGTTCATTTTATCGTCGCCGTTTGGTGCCGGTATGTTTTTGGAGTCAATTTCTTCACCCTCTCCGTTTACGCTGTAGCCTCTGCCTGCTAAACCATGGCCACCCTGTGGTACAACGTATAATCGTGCAA
>CAZARW010000010.1:0-60962 GCA_964487645.1 uncultured Prolixibacteraceae bacterium | reverse complement strand
AAATAAACGGAATAAATGCTGTCGACATGTTGCACAAAATGGCAGGTCTTTATGGGGTTAAATCACTTGCAAACAAACAACAAGCAATCGCCAACGATTTCAGGTTTCTAATTTGGATGTTATATGGTTTTGATGGAGATTATAAGATAGTTACAAGAAATAACAATTGTGAAATTAAGAAATTAACCGTTCAAGGTATTAGCAGTGCTGAATTTATGCAGAACATAAAGAGAATGCCTAAAAGCAATAGTGAAAATTTTAGTTTATCAGTGAATAAAGGCAATGAAACAGCTGTAATGAAAATAAAATCATTTGGAGACCTTGATGGATTCTGTGCTTTTGCAGACAGTGCTTTTGCTGAAATAAAAAAAAGCAAGGTTAAGAATTTGGTAATTGATATCCGAAACAATGGAGGGGGACGCAGCATTGTAGTTGATTCTTTAATGAAGTACATTACGAATAAACCCTACGCACAATACCAAAAAATTGAAATGCGAATAAGTTCGGAATTGAAAGAACGTTACAAAGACAAATACCCCGACAGGTATGAATGGATAAATAATTATGCTGCTGACGATTTAGTTGTTACCGAACAAAATTTAATTCAACCAGAAAATAATGATTTATGTTTTCACGGAGATTTATTTTTATGGACAAATAACACCTCATATAGTGCAGCAGCAACTTTTGCAGGAGTGTTTAAGGCGTTAAACTTAGGGACAATTATTGGAGAGGAAACAGGGGGGACTATAGCATATTATGGAGATTTCTGGTTTTTTAAAACGCCCTATACCGGAATTACATTTCATGTTTCTCCAAAACGTTTTATTCAATATGGAGGGAATGATTATGACCGAGGTGTAATTCCAGACTATTTGGTTACAGACAAGGGTGATTCAATTATGAATTTTACCTATAATTTGATTAAAAAATAACAATGAAATGCTAACAACCGGTCATACGCAACCTGCCTACCGGCAGGCAGGGACAACTGCGCATACCGGCGAAACGTTTGTATGTAGGAGATAAAAAATCACACGATTATGATAGAAACAAAACATCTGACTAAAAAATTTGGAGACTTTGTTGCAGTTGATGATTTAAATCTATCAATTGAAAAGGGAGAATTATTCTCTCTACTTGGATTAAATGGAGCAGGAAAGACAACTACTATTAAAATGCTTTCTTGCTTGATTCTTCCTTCAAGTGGCAATGCTATAATATTAAACAAGGACTTAATTAAGGATTCTCAATACATTAAGCAAAGGATAAATGTATCACCCCAAGAAACTGCAACTGCACGAAACCTGAACGTGCAAGAGAACCTTGAATTGATTGCAGGCATATATGGCATCTCAAAAAATGTAATTTCTGACAAAGTTGAGGAAATGATAACTGTGTTTAATCTTTCTGAAGTTCGCAAGAAAAAAGCCAGATTACTCTCAGGAGGAATGCAAAGACGTTTAAGTATTGCAATGGCATTAATCACAGACCCTGAAATATTATTTCTTGACGAACCCACATTGGGATTGGATGTAATCGCTCGTAGAGAATTATGGAGTAATATTAAAAAACTTAAAGAAAAAACCACAATTATCCTGACAACACATTATTTAGAGGAAGCAGAAGCCCTTTCGGACAGAGTTGCTATTATACAAAAAGGGAGAATTAAAGCTATTGGCACAGTTACAGAAATCCTCAACCAAACCAACACAAATAAGTTGGAGGATGCATTTGTTTTACTAAACGAGGAGAAGCAAACAATATGAAACAAGCCATGATATTAAGTTTAACACACACGACTATGATTATTTGGCGAGTTCCATCTGACCTATTAAAAACAAAAAAATAAACAGATGAAATATACCTATTTTGCCCAACGGAATTTCAAAGAAATATTAAGAGACCCCCTGTCGCTGATTTTAGGCGTTTTATTACCGGTTTTCTTTATTTTATTGTTTACAATAATATCAAAAAATGCTCCCATTGAAGTTTTCAAACCTGTAAGCATTGTACCAGGAATAACAATATTTGGATTCACGTTTATTACAATGTTTTTAGGACTATTAATTGCAAAAGATAAAAGCACATCATTTTTAACCCGACTTTTTATCTCACCACTTAAACCTAAGGATTTTATAATTGGATATTCCATTCCGCTTTTACCATTTTCTCTGATTATCGGTGTTGCGTGCTTAATTGTTGGTGTATTTGTTGGACTACCAGTATCATTGAAAATCGTTTATACGCTGATTTCATTCATTCCTTACATACTATTTTCAGTATTTGTTGGTATTTTCTTAGGAGTAGTATGCAATGAAGCCCAAATTATGGCAATAGGAAATATTTACATAATTGCAAGTGCATTACTTGGTGGAGCATGGATGGATTTAAATATGCTCGGAGACACAATTAAGAATATTACAGAGTTTTTGCCTTTTTCTCACGCAATAGAGTTTTCGAGAATCATATTGTCCGATAGGCAGGAAAATATTTGGATTCATTTAATAATAGTATCAGGTTATGCGATAATATTTTTCTTTTTATCGGTATACTTTTTTACAAGGAAAATGAAATCAGATAATAAATAGAATGAATCAGATAAAATTCTTATTACAAATAAAAACTCTAAAAATTACCCCTTCGACAGCTAAAATTTCAGATATTAGACTCTCGGTAATGAAGCAAAATCAAATCCAAAGCAAGTATTTTTTCGATATCCCATTTACAAAGGGCAAAATAACCAATGAAATGATTGTTGAAATTTTACATAAAATATGCAAAAAAGGATGTTTAAAATAAGAATACCGAATGCTGAAAATAAATAAACACACTGAATAAAATATTTACTATGAAATGCCTATGCCTGTTAAACACCAACAGCAATAATTATTCGCTATGGGCGTTCCATCTAACCTTAAAAAACAAATTATTAACAAATGAAAACAAACATCAAAAATGAGTTAATTGCTTTTGCGATTATAACATGCATTTTAATCGGCATGGTTCTTCTTTTAAAACCAATCGATAAAATAACCATTAACGATTTCGGAGGAATATTTGGAGTAATTGGTTTTATTGTCGTAAAATATTTTGTTGATGCTTATTTTGCAAAAAAATAAAACCTTTATAACAAACGAATATGGATTTCACGAATATAACAA
This sequence comes from uncultured Prolixibacteraceae bacterium, assembly GCA_964487645.1. Classification (GTDB taxonomy): domain Bacteria; phylum Bacteroidota; class Bacteroidia; order Bacteroidales; family Prolixibacteraceae; genus Roseimarinus. Next base: position 57,798 of record CAZARW010000010.1, on the reverse strand, counting down.
CAGGTATTCAAAAATATATCGATACCTGGGAACAAAAGTTGATTGATTTGCCAATTGACACAATCTCAAACAGAAGAAATAAACAAAACCGAACGATAAAACAAATTCTTGGTCATTTAATCGATTCGGCTGCAAATAATCATCAGCGAATGATCCGGCTACAATACAATAACGAGCTTGATTTTCCCGATTATCAACAAGATAATGACTTATGGATTGCATTACAGGATTATCAAAATGCAGATTGGAATACATCAATTCAACTATGGAAATTCTACAATTTACACATGATTCAGGTAATAAAATCAGTCGACCAATCAAAACTCGAAAACTCATGGCAAAATTTCGAGAACACAACAGTTACTCTTAAACAAATGATTGAAGGATACTTAGACCACATCGACCTGCATTTTGACGAAATTCAAGACTTAATTAATCATGAAAAGTAAGCTAACCATATTTTTTATTTTTTTGTTTAGCTGCTGTATTGCTCAAAAAAACATGAGCAATTCAATTCAACAAAACAGTGTTAGCATTACTACAGGTCATAATCAATTTAAGGATGAAAATATTCACCCTAAGGTATTTCGCGGGGTAAATATTGGAGCCTCATATACTCACACCAACACAACAAAAAATATTTCGGAATACTCAGCAGGCTTAAATCTCTCACTTACAAACACTACTTATGAAAATTTTCCATCAGCACCGGGAATTCTACTACATGCAAATTACAAGTATCTTTTCCCGGTAATAACCAATAATAAAATTAAATATTTTATTGGGCCATTAAGTGATTTTCAATATGGTACAAATGTTTATTTTAATTGGGACGAAAGCCATTTATACTATGCAAATTACCTTTGCGAAGGACTAAGCAACAAAATAAACTACAAACTGGGAAAATATACTTTGGAGCTCAATCTCGACTTCCCTCTAATTTCAGTAATAAGTCGTCCTAAACCAAACCGTCAGTACAAAATGGATGACATGAGCTTTATTGGAATAATGAAAAATCTGGCAAGCAAGCCTGAATTTGCTCTCCCTGATAAGAATTTTTACGTAAAAACCGGAATTGAACTTCATTTTAAGACAAAAAAAATGAAAAATCGTTCCATCGGGTTCAACGTCATGTACCATCGCATGAAAGCAAATGATGGAAAGCCTCTTCAAAATATTAATCAAACCATTTCTTACAAACACATTTTTTGAACATGAGAATAGCCTTCGTTACAATATTACTTTTATTCCTATTGGGTTCATGTTTAAATGATGAACCTTTCAAAAATACGTACGCAGGATTTGAACCAACAGCTATTGGAGATAAATGGTCAATCTCTACTCCGGAATCAGAAGGCATCGACAGAACTCATCTTGAACAGGCATACCGTTTATTGCACAGCGACCAACGATTCCTCATGGCACGCAGTATGTTAATCGTTCGCAACGGCAAATTGGTTGCCGAAGCTTATCCGCATGATATATCTGATCGCGACAAGTACGCAAATATACAGTCATGTACAAAATCTTTTACTTCAATAATGCTTGGTATTGCTATTCAAAATGGGGTTGATATTTCGGTTGACGACAAATTATATAATATTTATCCCGGTATTTTTGATGATGACATAAAAAAACGGGAGATTACAATATACGATGCACTAACAATGCAAACAGGCCTGGAGTTCAATAATGATGAACATACACTTCAATTGTACCAGAATGAGCCAAATTCAGCTAAATATGTACTCTCTCTCCCATACAGAAATCAACCCGGAACGGTAATGAATTACAATGACGGCGCACCACAGTTAATTTCGAAGGCAATTGAGGTAAAAACAGGCAAAACATTAGATGAGTACGCCAAAGAAACACTGTTTAATCCCCTGAATATTACAGATTGGAAATGGGAATGTGCCAACGATGGAACCAGCTTCGGAGCATTCGGCCTCTACCTAAAACCACGAGATTTTGCTAAAGTAGGACAACTTTTACTTCAAAACGGCAAATGGCACAATGAGCAACTAATCGATCCGGATTATTTATCCATTGCAACCTCCTGCCATGTTACATCAAATACCAATAAACCCTATGGTTATTATTTTTGGATTGATGAAAAAAATCAAGGTTTTTATGCACATGGACATGGCGGACAAATATTATTAATTGTTCCGTCAAAGAATTTAGTAATGCTCTATACTGCATGGCCTTACACCAGTGGCGATTTTTTCGACAACGCGTTAGAATTGTTTACTATAATTGTTGATGGGACTTACTAAGTATCTCAAAATTCAGCAATGCTTTTTAAACACCAATAGAGTTTTGTATGCATCAATGGCTATTTTTCTTATTCCTCACATCAATTACCTGACAATTATGGCCACTGCCATATGCCTAAAATATAACAACATAACCCCAAAATAAAGATTGGAAACTAATACAGAATCATTTATCTTTAAAGTTGAATCAAAAAAAAAGAACAATATGGAAAAATCAGAAACAAAAAAATGCCCATTTATGCACGGAGCAAATACAAATACCAATAGCTCTGTTATGAGCTGGTGGCCAAATGCACTTAATTTAGATATATTGCATCAGCATGATACAAAAACGAACCCCTTTGGAAAAAGATTTAATTATCGCGAAGAATTAAAAAAACTGAACCTTGAAGAGGTAAAAAGTGATCTCAAAAAGTTAATGACTGAGAGTCAGGAGTGGTGGCCTGCCGACTGGGGACATTACGGCGGACTAATGATTCGTATGGCATGGCACAGTGCCGGCACATATCGCATTGCCGATGGCCGGGGTGGCAGCAATACCGGAAATCAAAGATTTGCACCTCTTAACAGTTGGCCGGATAATGTAAATCTTGATAAGGCCCGAAGATTATTATGGCCAATCAAAAAAAAATATGGAAATAAACTTTCGTGGGCCGATTTAATGATTCTTGCCGGAAATATGGCGTATGAGTCGATGGGCTTTAAAACAATTGGGTTTGCCGGCGGACGTGAAGATATTTGGCATCCCGAAAAAGACATATACTGGGGTGCTGAGAAAAATTGGCTGGAAAAAGACCGCTATTCTGACAAACACGATGAAGAATCTCTTGAAAATCCTTTGGCAGCCGTTCAAATGGGTTTAATTTATGTAAACCCCGAGGGAGTTGATGGTAAACCCGATCCGTTGAAAACGGCTCAAGCCATGCGCGTAACATTTAAACGCATGGCAATGAATGATGAAGAAACTGTTGCTTTAACAGCTGGTGGCCATACTGTCGGAAAAACTCATGGCAATGGCGATGCATCGGTTCTGGGGCCCGATCCCGAAAGTGCTCCTCCCGAAAAACAAGGCTTAGGTTGGGAAAATCCAAAAGGAAACGGAAATGCCGAAAACACTGTCACCAGTGGACTTGAAGGCGCCTGGACTACAACTCCCGATAGATGGAATAACAGCTATTTTTATTTGCTTTTTACCTATGATTGGGAAATTACACAAAGCCCGGCAGGTGCTAAACAATGGGAACCTGTTAACATTAAAGAAGAAGATAAACCTTTTGATGCTCACGTGCCCGGAGTTCGAAGAAATCCGATGATGACTGATGCTGATATGGCACTAAAATTTGACCCTGAATATCGAAAAATTGCAGAACGCTTTTATAAAGATCCCGGATATTTTAAAGAAGTGTTTGCTAAAGCATGGTTTAAACTTACTCATCGCGATTTAGGGCCGGTAAGCCGCTATGTGGGAAATGATGTGCCTAAAGAAGAATTTGTTTGGCAAGATCCAATTCCGAAAGTGAACTATACGCTTTCTGATGCTGAAATTGATGATTTGAAAACAAAACTCCTAAATTGTGGATTAACATCTTCTGAATTAATCAATACAGCCTGGGACAGTGCCAGAACTTTCAGGTGCTCTGATTATAGAGGTGGAGCAAATGGAGCACGAATCCGTCTCGCACCACAAAAAGATTGGAAAGGAAATGAACCCGAACGACTCAAAAAAGTTTTAGATAAACTCACAGAAATTCAGAGTACACTGAATTCAAAAGTTAGCATTGCCGATTTAATTGTTTTAGGTGGAAGTGCTGCGATTGAAAAAGCTGCTCAAAAAGCAGGATTTGATGTTAACGTACCATATACTCCCGGACGGGGAGATGCAACTGACCAGATGACTGATGCTGAGTCTTTTTCTGCTCTTGAACCTTTACACGACGGGTACAGAAACTGGCAGAAAAAAAATTATGTAGTAAAACCCGAAGAAATGCTTCTCGACAGAACTCAACTCATGGGACTTACTGCTCCCGAAATGACTGTTTTAATTGGTGGAATGCGCGTATTGGGAACAAACTACGGCGGCACAAAGCATGGTGTATTTACTGAGAAAGAAGGATTGCTAACAAATGACTTTTTTGTTAATTTAACTGATATGCAATATACCTGGAAGCCTGTTTCGGAAAACCTCTACAATATTGTTGAAAGAAAATCAGGAAAAACGAAATGGACTGCCACCAGAGTCGATTTAGTTTTTGGCTCAAACTCAATATTGCGTGCCTATGCCGAATTTTATGCTCAGGATGATAATAAAGAAAAATTTGTGAAAGATTTTATTGATGCCTGGGTAAAAGTTATGAATGCTGACCGTTTTGATATAATGAATTAATCGGAACTGACTATATTGGGGTATACTGCCAAAAGGAGATTCGTATTAAACAAAGCCCTTACACCGTTTTGTGTATCAGGCAATAAAAACATATATACGAACCTCCTTTTGGCACAACCCTATATTTTTTTTGTTGTACCTCAATAAAATGAAAATAAAACCTCTTGAATAGTATCGGTTACGAAACAGTTTATTGCATTTTACAGTTTTAAAATCGAAAGCATTTTTTGGGCATATCGTTTTCCCAACAAACGGTATCCTTCCGAATCGAAATGAGCTTCATCCTGCCCGGTGCATCCCTCCGACGAAATTACATGTGCAGTAGAAATATGTTGTGGAAGAGTATTGATAATGTCATTCATACTTGCGCAACAACTTCCTTCAACCGCCAACACTTCGCCGGCAAGTATAGGAACCGATTTAGCATCGAGCGAAAGCTCGGCCAACATATCTTCGTATATTTTTTTCACATACTTTGGCCACTCCTCCTGACCTGTATTGGTTTCGCCCTGGTGTAACAAAATCCCTTTTATTACACCGTCGTTTTGTGCTTTTTTTGCCAGTTGCATTAAATATTTGTACGGATTTCCTTTGTATGCCTCAACTTTTGTAGTAAACCAATCTTCGGTATAGGTATCTTGATAATCGGTATAAATATCTTTATCAAAAATCCGAATATCGCATCCTCCAATTGCAACATTAATAATTCCTACAGTAATGCTATCGGGGAGGTTCTCAACCATTGTGCGTCCAAAGTAATCGGCCGGCGACAATTTCGATTCGCACTGACAAACAGGAGGAACAGCTGTATACCATTTCTCTTTTTGGCGATTCAAACCTGGGCAATCGAGCGCCTGAAAAACACGAAAACGATCACTTACATTTTTGTCTTGTTCTTCAATTGTCCCCTGCCCTTCCATATTCGATTGCCCAAAACAGATGTAAATATGAAAGTTGTTGTTTTTTTGAGCCATTAAATTGCTTACCATAAATAAAATGAGTGCTGCCAGTAAAATTTTTGTTTTCATACCATATTCCTTATATGCTTCTTTATCAAAGCCATTATACTATCTAATAATCACTGTTTATTAATGATCATAAAAGTAATGATAAAAAGCGAAAAAACATCAGCGTATTTTTTACCATAAGTTTACAATGCCAAATATTACTGAACATATATATCATATTTTAGTAACGATTACCTGCTCAAATAAAACAACTACAAATATATTTTTACAGCGAAACCAAAACCATTTAAACAATGAGACTACGTACACGCTTTATCATTCTATTCTCAATTATTCTTTTAACATTTAGTGCAATTGGCTCGTATACATATTTTTCGTTTCAGAAAATACGAAATATTACAAAAACCGAAAACAGCATTCACAAACTACACAACCTTGTACTTGAAATGAAAAAATATGAAAGCAATTTCATTCATTGGGATTTAACACAAGCCAACTTTTATACATCGGGTGAAAGTTCAAACATTCAGAATTTTGATATTAATTACAAATATGCAGACGTTATTTGTGACAAATTACTATCAGACAAAAAAGCAATAAGTATTGCTGAAAGAAATCGCATTTTACAAATCAAGAGAAACCTTAAAAAGTACAGCAATTCTTTTAACCACTTTATAATTCAGAAAAAAGAACTGGGATTTAAAAACTGGGGGATAATAGGCAAAATGCGTGAATCGATACACGGAATCGAACATGAAATCAACAAGATGTATTTGCCAGCACTGGCAGTACATATGCTTATGCTCAGACGCCATGAAAAAGACTATTTACTTAGGCGAGATATTGCCTACAAATCAAAATTCGACAACGAATACGAAGCGTTTAAAAGCTCAATTTATCAGCTAAATATCAATAAGAACAAAAAAAATGAACTAATCGAGAAATTAGAAACTTATCATCAAATGTTTTATGCCCTAATAAAGAAAGATAACGAAGTTGGAACAAACCTCAACACAGGTTTTATGGGCAAACTTGAAAACGACTCTAAAGAATCAATTGAATCAATAAAAACCGTTTCGTCCATAATCACGAATAAAACAAATATTTATATAAACAGGATAATTACATTACTCATTATTTTTATTCTCTCATTTTCACTCATAGCAATTTCATCGGGTGTTTTCATTTTTATTGGCATACTAAATATAATGGGAGGAGAACCTGAAGATGTTGCAAAAATTGCAAAAAACATAGCAAAAGGTAAGGTAAATATGAATCTTGAGTCAAGCAAAAACTATAAAGGCCTTATGAAATCAGTGGTACTCATGACTGAAAAACTGACAACAATAATAAGTAATATAACTCTTAACGCTGAGCAATTAGAGTTATCGAGTCGCCAGTTTTCGCAATCGGCACATTTAATTTCTGAAGGCACATATACTCAGGCTACATCGGTTGATGAAATTACAGCAACAATTGAACAGATTAGTAAAACTTCAAGCATAAATGCTGAAAATGCAGGCAATACATCTACTATTGCAACTAAAGTGAAAGATGATATCAAAAAGGTAAAAGAAAACACGAAAGAATCGGTCAAAAACGGGAGAATAATTGAAGAAAAAATGAAAATTGTAAACTCAATAGCTACCCAAACAACAATTTTGGCACTAAATGCTGCAGTTGAAGCTGCTCGCGCAGGCAATCAAGGCGCAGGCTTTCAGGTTATTGCCACCGAAGTTAAACGACTGGCTCAAGTGAGCAAAGAAGCTGCAAACGAAATAAACGAACTCACAACTGTCAATTTAAAACAAACCGAACTGGTTGATAAAATTGTTGAATCGATTATATTGCCCGTTGAAAAAACAAATCAATTGGTCGATAGCATTTCAGTTTCAAGCAAAGAACAACAATTTGGTATAATGCATATTAAAACTGCTGCGGGTAACTTGTATAAAATTAGTCAGGAGAATGCGGCTTCATCCGAACAAATGGCTGCAAATTCAACACAACTTGAAGAACAAGCAAAAGAATTGAAAAAAATCATTTCATACTTTCAGATAAACAACAAGGCTATTCTAAACTTAAAGAAGAAAAAGAAAATTAACAAGGTTATTCAGTTATGGAAGAAAGAAAGAAAATACGAGAAAGCAATAATTTAAAATCATTCTGAAGCCAAAAAAATCCTAATAAGAAGCATTTCACACCAAAAATCGTATAATATCAGCACGTAAATACCCCCTAAAACAAGCGAATACCTGCTTTAAATCCGTACCAGGTATTTAATACCAGATTATTGGCTAAAATCTCATTCGTTAAAATATATGGAGGTATTTTACTAAAATGGTTTTGATACTCCTCTGTCGAACTGTCAACAATATATAGGTTGTACGAAAATGCTGCAAACAATGCCACCTTATCTGTCATTACCCATTCAATGCCATAGCTGTTTTTATACAGCATATTTAAACTTCCAAAATAATTGCCTGCCGCAACTTGCTGAGCCACTGCATCAATCGTATAATGCAATCGTGGTTTTTTCCCAAAATTTGTGCCCAAACCTAATCCAAAAGTATACAAAGGGGTATTAGCCAACGAACTTACATCAATACCAAACATGTATATATTGTGTAATTTTCGCACTCCCGTCCGTAAAGCCACATTTGCCTGAAACGCTTCGCTTGCATATACATCAAGCTTATGGTAACCTTTTGCAACAAAACTCAATATCCCTAAAGGCACGCCCGAACATGTATCGGCTAAATTTACTATACCCAGCTGCAATCCATTTACCGAACGAGCAATATTTAAAAAAGCCGATATTTGCGTTCCCCTAAGAGTATCGGCAATGTTTATAAAACTCGACAATTGCGCTCCATGAACAGTTTTTGCCTTATTAAAAAATGCCGAAGCCTGCAAACCGTTTAGTGTTTTACCGGTACCATTATAAAATGCTGCTGCCTGCATTCCTTTAAAATTATGGTTTACATTATTTGCAAAAGCAGCTGCTTGAAAACCTCTAAAATTTTGACCAACATTATTTACAAAAGTCGCAGCCTGAAAACCCCTAAAATCGGCTCCAACGTGATTAACAAACCCAGCAGCCTGCACACCCCGTGCATTAATGCCTACATAATTTGCAAAACCTGCTGCTTGAAAAACTCCTGCATTATAACGCACAAAATTCACAAAAGCGCCCAACTCAAGCACATCGACACTTTGCACATACCCGCCAATAAAATTTATCGAAATCTTATTTGATGTAGCCCCCGATAACAACGAATTTGTTCCGATGTGCGGTAACAACGAAAACTGCGCTACCCTATCAAACGAATCTTCAATGTTTTGTGCTGCAAGTTGCATATTACGCGGCACAAGAAACATCGGAGTAAGTAATGAGATATCTGATTGCTCAGATAATGTATCTGACTCAAGCGATGTGAGCCGAAACTCAACAAACGACGAGCGTCCCTTAAGGGGCGAGAGCATTGCTGCCTCATAGCCCTGCTTGCTTACCTGCAATTGTTGCAAAGTATCGCTTTGGTCAAGTTCAATACGGAAATATCCATATTGATTTGTATTGGCCGCTGCCAGTGAAGAATAAACTGTAGCATTGACCAAAATTTCACCACCGTTATCGTACAAATATCCCTCAATTACTTTCGACTTTGTTTTTTTGGCTTGTTGCAAAATCAGAAAATCTCCTCGCTCGCGGCAACTTATCCTGTTCCCAAACAAAATATTTAATGCATAACGCACAGTTTCGTCATCAATATCAATACTGGCAACTTCCGAAGCTCCAACCAATTTAGGATTGTACGAAAAGGTAACATTGGCTTGCCGACCAATTTCGCTTAATATTTTTTCAACGGATTGCGATGATACTTGTACGCTAATCTTCCGTTCGAGCCCCGGCAGTTGGTTCGCAACTGAAACAAGAGGAATGAATAGAATACTCAAAAGTATAGCTACAATAAATTGTCTCATTTTAAGGGGTATTTTCCAGTGAGCAACCATATCCACAGAGCGTATATGCACCGTTTTTATGCTCAATCGTTAAATTGAGGGTTTCAGCAATTATCGATAGTATTGTATCAATATCGTTGTTGTTGAACGAAACGGTTATTGCACACTCCCCTGCAACCGGATTATCGAGTTCGATATCGACATTGTATACTTTAATCAACTGCCTTATTACTTCGGCAAGAGTAGTATTGTAAAAAACAAAGGTACGGGTTGCATATGCCGAAACGTTGTTATCGACAGTAATTATTTTTGTAAAAACATTTCGCTTTTTATTGTAAATGCCGGTTTCTCCTGCAAACAGAGCAACTCCCCGGTTATTTTCAGTAAAAAATAATACACTTCCCGTTTTTACACAAACCTCAACCAAACTATCGGCCGGTTCGCCCTTTATATTAAACGATGTTCCTGTAACTTTAACTATTGTACCGGCAGTTTCGACAATAAAGGGAGAATTGTTCATGTTTTTTACATCAAAAAACGCTTCTCCCTGAAGCAATATTTTTCGTTTGTTTTTACCGTAATTGGCAGCGTAAGTAATTTTGCTGTTTTTGTTCAAAGTAACAAGTGAGCTGTCGGAAAGTACATGCTGCATCACACTATCGGCCGATTCGACATACAGCTTATTGCTCTGTATTAAATTGCTCTGTTTGTATAGCAATACCGCAATTCCAAAAACCAATACCAGCATAGCTGCTATTCGAATCCACACCGGCAAAGAGCGTACGTTTCGTTTTTTTGTGTTCTTTTTTTGTTGATTTCTCATCCGCGCATGTACTGTGTTCCATGCCTTATCAACATCAACTTGAAGCACAGTCTCTGAAACAACGGCCTGTTTATCAACAAACTGCATTTGCTCAAAACGCTTTTTGTTTTCAGCGCTTTGATCCATCCATTGCTTTAGCTCCGATATTTCATTTGCTGAGGCTTCGCCCGAAATATAGCGGGCAATTAAATGGTCGATATGATTTTCGTTGTTTTCCAAAATTTAATTCCAGTTTTTAAATAGAAACCATAACAATAAGGGTAAATAATCTTTTAGTTTTTCACGCAAGGTACGTAATGCTTTAACCATGTGATTTTCAACTGTTTTTACCGATATATTTAACTGTTCTGCAATTTCGGCATAACTCAGTTTTTCGAAACGGCTGAGCTGAAAAACTTTTCGACACTGTGGTGGCAATTGCTCAATGGCTTTTTGAGCCATAAGCTCAAGCTCGTTCTCCATAAGCTTTTCGGTTGTGCTTTCGGTTGTATACGTAGCATTGTGTTTAAAATATTCATCGTGTTTACGCTGTACATTTAAGTGCTTTACCCGGTTAAGTGAGTTGTTATAAACAGCTCTGTACATATACGATTTAAACGAAGTATGAATCTCAATGCTCCGACGCTTTTCCCATAATGTAACAAATGCATTCTGCACCATTTCTTCAGACTCATCAATATCGTTTAAAATAGTATTGGCATAGTTGCACAAACGCTGATAATAGGTTCTGAAAAAAGTTTCGAAAACCTCTTCGTCGCTTTTCTGCAAGCATTCAAAAATATGTTTATCTGTTAGCTCCAAACGATTGAAATTTTGGCTCTAAAGATAATTTTTTCAGCACTATCGAACAATTTTTTCTCATTTTGAATCTATGACAACATCAACACTCAACACCCCCACTACCTGTACTAAAAAGTTTTTCGTTTCGTTAAAAATAATTATGTGCCGAGAATTTATATTTTTGCAAAAAAAACTTTATGAACACCATTATTCGCGAAATAAATAAAGAAGAATATCCCCTGTTAGAAAATTTTATGTATGAGGCAATTTTTATTCCTCAAAACACAAAAAAACCGGAGCGCGAAGTTTTGCAAATTCCCAAAATTGCACAATATTACACAAACTTCGGCCAAAAACACGATGAATGTCTGATAGCCGAAATCAATCAGCAAGCTGTTGGTGCTGTATGGATAAGGCTCTTTACCGGACAGGAACACGGATATGGTTTTATTGATACCCAAACGCCTGAAATTTGCATGTCGGTTTTGCCACAATTCCGAAAACAGGGTATTGGCACAAAACTCTTTAAAGCAATGCTCGAAAAGCTTATAGCCTTAAAATATCAGAAAGTTTCTTTGAGTGTCGACATCGATAATTATGCAATGAAAATGTATCAAAAATTCGGATTTTCGATAATTTCACACGATGATCAAAGTGCAGTAATGGTAAAATTCCTTAATCGTCAATAATAAACATTGATATGTGCGTAGAGAAAAAACGGCCTTTGCTTACAAAAGACCTGTTGCCCTGCGATTTTGCTGCGTTTTATTGGCTAAAAATCGAACTGGTTGATTTTTGCAAAACCTGTGATATTGATACTCGTGGTGCAAAAAAAGATCTGACAAAACGGATTATGCATTATCTTGAAACGGGAAAAAAACTCCCGTTCATATCAAAAATCTCCAAACCAAAATCGTCATTCAACTGGAAAACCGAGACCTTAACTCCTGATACTATTATTACCGATATTTACCGGAACACCGAAAATGTAAGAAACTTTTTCAAAAACCACATTGGCTCCCATTTCTCATTCAATACATTATTTATGAACTGGATGAAACAGGCATCGGGTAAAACGCTACAAGATGCAATTATTGCCTGGGAACAAATCCGAATTGAAAAGAAAAACACACAATCCGACCACGAAATTGGTCCTCAATTTGAGTACAATACTTACATTCGTGATTTTTTCAGAAACAATAAAAAATATTCAGGGCAAGATGCTATTGCTTGCTGGAATTGGAAAAAAAAGCAACGCGGAAGCAATGTATACGATATAAGCGATTTGAATTATCTGAAAAAAATCAAATAAATATTGCTTCGCAATAGCATCTTTTGATTATAACTTGTGCATTATACAATCCTTAAATTATTTTGCCGGATTGCCAACTTTACCCATGAACAGTATCGCTCCGGTATTTTTTTCGCTTATTGCAAACAAAAATGGTTTTACGCAATGAAAATAAATGGTTTGAGGTTCATTCGGGTCGACAGAAGTTTTGTTAAATCCAATAACTGTTACAGCAGCAGCTTCGGTTCCTTTTTCATCAACCTCTACAAAAGTTTTATGCTTTACCAAACTAATGTATAAATCGCGTGTGGGGTTAATTCGGCTAAAATCAGCTTGCGCTGTAAATGCCTGGTTCATTCCCATTTGTTGCAGTATATCGTTCAATGTTTTTTCATATTCGATGGTAAATTTCGGAAAACGAATATCAACATTTTGCGTTTCGGTAAAATCATCTTGCCATTGTTTCCAGTTTTTTGGCGAAAACTCTTCGGCTACATCGGCTACTGTTTTTCCGCTTTGAGGAAGCATAACCGTCATGCTATAATTTCCGCTGCCATATGGCATCCTGATAGCCGAGAACGTTTCGTTTTGTAAATAATCAATTGTATCAACCCTTCCCATCATATCGGCCTCAACCTGTTCGTTTTTGGAAGTTAAAAAAGTCATTTGTTGAGTACTTTTTGCATTAAACTCTTTTGCCCAATCTCCTTTAAAATAAATTGCATTTATTAAATACATAACCAACTCTTTGGGTATCTCTTCAATAATAGTTTCGATTTTACCATTTGTTTTATCGTTAACCCAATCGTTTATAACATCAACTGTTTTAGGATTGTCAAAATCGGTTTCGTATACTTCGGCATCATAATAGTTTTTATTAATGTCTAAATAATTTTGTTCAACAAAATATGTGTTTCGATACCAAATTGAATTGGCTATTTGCATGGCTACTTTTGGATCTGATTGAACAAGCGTAGCAATTAAATCCTTGTATGCAGCATTCAAATCGTCGCGTGTTAAATCGTCAACTCCAAGCAAATCGGCCATTTCGTCTTTTGTTTGGCTCTCGGCACCATTGTATGCCATAGTTAAAGCCATTGACAAACTCAAAGGCGAAATCATAAAATTTTCATCTTTTTCGGATTCAAAAATGTGTTGAAATATTCGAAGACCAAATTCATTATCGGCACTTACAACCTGTTGTGCCTTTAACTGAATATTTTTATCAATGGGTAATTGTTCCTCGTCATCGGTACACGATGCATTTACGAACAATACTATAAATGCGATAATTGAAAATACTTGTGTTTTCATTGTATTATTTTTTAGTAAATATTATGCTTTTATTTACCTAATTTGACAAACAGACTCTGGATTTAGTTGCGCACACAATAAAAAAAAATTTACATTTGTGACTGACTGCAAAAATAAACACATGGTACGAGTTTTACTATTATTCATTTTTGGCTTATTTTTTTTCAGTTCATGCAACGATCAAGATTTTCCATCGATTGATATTCTTGTTTCCGAACCCATAGGATGGAATAAAAAACAAGAGTGCACAATAATTTATTTAGCGCACAACGACAATGAAAAACTCGATGCACGCATAAAATGCCGTGGCGGAATGTCAAGTAAATTCGAAAAACACTCCTTTGCACTCGAACTCAACAATAAATACAATTTACTAGGAATAAACCGCGACGACGACTGGATTTTAAACGCTAATTATATCGACAAAACATTTATGCGTCATAAAATTAGCTACGATCTTTTTCGACAAATGAACCCCGACAATATTGCTGCACGCAGTGCATACATTAATGTGAATATCAATGGAAATTATAACGGACTGTATGTATTAATGGAAGAAATTAATGCAAAAATGGCCGGCCTCAACAAAAAAGATTCAATGGCTATGCTTTTTAAGGATCCTCCGATATTTTATCCCGAAAAATTATCGTATGTTGAAGATCCCAACAATTACTATCAACAAAAATATCCCAAAATATACGATAAAGACCATACTGATTACATTGAACAATTTATTGATTTTATTTTTCACTCTCCCGATTCGGTTTTTGTGAAAAATATTGCCACATGGATTGACATTGATAATGAAATTGACTGGCATTTGCTGTTATTGTTTACAAACAACTCCGATGGAATTCTGAAAAATTTTTTATTGGTAAAACAAAACAGTCACTCGCCGTTTAAAATTGCATTATGGGACTACGACCATTCGTTTGGCCGCGATGGAGACAACGAGTTAAATATGATGGAAAATGAACTTGATTGCCATCGGTCGGTGCTACTAAAACGCCTCGAACAAATTGAGCAAACACACTACAGTAAAAAACTCGAAAAACGCTGGCACACCCTACGAAACAAAAATATTTTTTCGGTTCAAAATATCAATAAACATATCGAAAAAAACCATCAAACAATAAAAAAACAAGTAAAGAATAATTTCGAAAAATGGCCTGTCGATTCTAAATGGTACTACGACAGCAATACCTATTGGCAGGAAATTGAAATAATACAAGAATTTGTGAAAGTGCGTATCGAACAGCTTGATCAGAAATTTGATTACCACAAATAAATTACAATCCAATTGTAATTTATTTTACTATTCACAATACATATTATTACCTTTACAGTAAAAGCTCCATAAGTTAGTTGCAAACAATAATCGAAACTAAATATTATGAAAAAAAACTTAAAAAAAGTACTTGCTCTTTTAACTACTTTACTGTTTGTTGCATTTTTTATATCATGCACATCGTCAAAACCTGAACAAAAATGGGTAGGCACATGGGTTACTGCACAACAATTGGTTGAACCGTATAATGTACCACCACAACCCGGAATCAGCAACAACACTTTACGCCAGATAGTGCGTGTTTCAATAGGCGGCGACAGCCTTAGAGTACGTTTTTCGAACGAATACAGTACAAGCCCGATAGTTATTAAAGAGGCTCAGATTGCCTTATCGGCAGGGCAAGGCAACATCGACACAACAAGCATAAAACCTCTGTTTTTCAACAATTCGAAAGAAACTACAATTGAAGCAGGGTCGGCAATATTATCCGATGCAATTGCCTTTAATTTAAACGCACGTACCGACGTTTCAATATCAATTTATTTTGGTCAAACTCCATCCGATATTACCGGACACCCCGGATCACGAACTACTTCGTATATTTTTGAGGGAAATGCTGTAAACAGCTCAGGTGTTGAAAATGCAATACCAACCGACCATTGGTATGTTATTAGCGGCATTGATGTAAAAGTACCCGAACAATCGGCTGCTGTTGCTATACTTGGCAATTCGATTACCGATGGACGCGGATCGGGGACAAACAAGCAAAATCGTTGGCCCGATATTTTTTCTGAATCGCTTTTAGAAAACCCAAATACTCAACATGTAGCAGTTCTAAATCAAGGAATTGGAGGCAACTGTGTTTTAAAACAATGCCTTGGACCATCGGCAATCGATCGGTTTGAAAGCGACGTGCTTAACCAGCATGGAGTAAAATGGATGATAATACTTGAAGGCGTTAACGATTTAGGACAGACACAAGACAGCGCACAGGCCATGCAAGTAGCAAACGATTTAATTGTAGCATTTCAATCGATGATAGAACAGGCTCATGCCAATAACATTAAAGCATATGGTGCTACTATTTTACCATTTGGAAAATCGTTTTATTATGCCGATTACCGCGAAACTGCCCGCCAAAAAGTTAACCATTGGATGCGAAACAGCGGACAATTTGATGCAATTATTGATTTTGACCATATTATGCGCAACCCAAACGATACTATATCGCTTAAAGACAATGTTCACTCCGGCGATTTTCTGCATCCAAACGAGGAAGGATATCAACTTATGGGTACATCAGTTGATTTGTCGCTGTTTGAACAAAACTGTAAAACTTCGGAGTAAATTTTAGAGTATATAAAACAAAACGAGCATGATTTTCAACCATGCTCGTTTTTTATTGTATAAATATTATTGAATAACCTGAGTTCAATTTAAAATTACGAGTTCAGGTTAATAAGCACTTTTCCGGTCATATCTTCAGGAATATCGATTCCCATAATTGAGAGTAATGTGGGAGCAACATCAGCCAAAATACCATCTGATATTTTGCGCGAAGTATCGTTTGTAACCCAAATACATGGCACAGGATTAAGCGAGTGTGCTGTATTAGCCGATCCGTCTTCGTTTACAGCGTTATCGGCATTTCCGTGATCGGCAATAATAAGTACATCGTATCCGCCTTTTTTTGCTGCAGTAACTACATCTTTCACACACTGATCAACAGCAACAACTGCCTTATAAATAGCATCGTATACTCCTGTATGTCCAACCATATCGCCATTTGCAAAATTAAGACAAACAAAATCGGCTGTTTGATTTTCGAGCTCCGGAACAATTGCATCACGAACATCAAATGCACTCATTTCGGGTTTTAAATCGTAAGTAGGAACCTTAGGCGAAGGACATAAAATTCGTTTTTCGCCCGGGAACTCATCCTCACGGCCTCCCGAGAAAAAGAAAGTTACGTGTGCATATTTTTCGGTTTCGGCAATTCGAATTTGTTTTTTACCAGCTTTCGAAACAACTTCGCCAATGGTGTTAGTTACATTATCTTTTCTGAAAATAACCTCAATATTTTTAAAATCGGCTTTATATTCGGTCATTGTATACCATTTCAAATCCTGAGTTTTCATACCAAACTCGGGCAAATCTTCTTGTGTAAAAGCAATTGTTGCCTGGCGTAAGCGGTCGGTTCTGAAATTGAAACAAATAACTACATCGCCTTTTTCGAAAGTAGCCAATGGCTCACCATCGGGTTTTGTAACTACTATAGGTTTCATAAACTCATCGGTAATACCCTGCTCATAAAAGTCCTTAACGGTAGCCAATAAGTCGTTGGTTTTTTGTCCTTTTCCTTCGAGCCACAAATCGTAAGCAAGCTTCATCCTATCGTAGTTTTTATCTCTATCCATACCAAAATATCGTCCGATAAGCGAAGCAAAACGAGCGTTGGTTTTTTCAAGAGCTTTTAAATCGTTTTCGATAAATCCGTAGCCCGACCGAGGATCAGTATCGCGTCCATCGGTTAATCCATGAACAAAAATATTGCTTAAGCCCATATCGGTTGCTATTTGGCTTAAAGCAACCATGTGTTCGCTTAAAGCATGTACTCCTCCGGGGCCAATTAAACCTACAAGGTGTACATTTTTATTATTTTGCTTAGCATAATTGTATGCTTTAAGTATCTGTGGATGTTGCCATAAAGACTTATCGCGTATTGCCCGTGTAATTTTAACCATGTCTTGATACAAAACTCTGCCGGCTCCCAAATTAAGGTGCCCAACCTCAGAGTTTCCCATTTGTCCGTCGGGTAACCCAACATTTTCGCCACTTGCTTGCAATTGTGAATGTGGATATTTTTCTAATAATGAATCGATGAACGGAGTAGGTGCTGTTTTTACAATATCGGTTTTATCACCTTTACCAATTCCCCATCCGTCAAGGATCATTAGCATTGCTTTTTTATTGTTTGTCATTTTATTTGTATTATGTAAGTATCAAAAAAAAGTCTTGCAAATTTACTGGTTTTTATACAACAACAAAACCAATCATTTTGATTTGAATAAATGTTAAAATTCAATTAAATCACCAAATTATTTGACTTTCAAAAAAAAAATCAAGTTCTTTTCAATAATTATCGATAAGTATGTGTGTGTTTTTAAAAGTTTTGTATTTTGCTCCTGTTTTATTCGGGGCAAATTAAGCAATAAAAAACACCAAAACACCAAACACTAAAGCACTGATTAAATGACAGATATAAGACCAAAAACAAGAAATATAAACAGATAGAACATGAACAATTCGAAACCAAGAATAATAAAAGATTACGACAAGCTTTCAACCGAAATTCAGGAACAAATAAAGCTTGAATACCCATATGGGTTTAGCGATAATTTAATAACCTTTACCAATAAAGATGGGTTAATTGTAAGTGCATTGCCTTTCGAAACCGAAGATCGTTACTATATGGTACGAATGACAGCAAGTGAAGCTGTAAAAATTATTGAAGACGATGAAGATTTTGATTCAGACGGTGCTCTAAAAGAAGGCATCCGTGAAGAATACGAAAACAAATATTCGGACCTCGATGACTTAGCGGATAATATTAGCGACGACGAAAGTGTATTTGAATAAGTCAATAAAAAATATCAATGCTGTTTCAAATTTGTTTTGGAGCAGTTTTTTTATGCTGTTTGCAAATAAAAGAAAAGAGACTGCCTCACCCTGTGACAGTCTCTGATTTTTCAAAAAAATTCTCCTCTTATTAATTATCCACCCCTAAAAAAAAATATCCAAAATCAATCACCCAATTAATAATTTCCTCTCCCTGTTTTTCAATCTGTTTTCCTCTTCTAATCTTAACTATTACAAATGTACAATATCAATCATAACAGCGAAATAGGCAAAACTATACAATAACTATACATGTATTAACAAACGATTAATACATTCACATAATTTTGAATAAACACATATCAAAAACACACATTCACATACTTATGTATACAATGGAATGTTTGCTGAAAACTTTTGAATCGATTCGTTTTATTCGTTTGTGATATTTATTACACAGCAAACCCTACTCACTCATTATTTTTGTATCGATATAAATACACAAACAAAGAATACTGAAATTTAAAAACAGAGATATGTTACAAACAAGTTTAACCCATATTTTATCGAAAGACGATTTTGATAAAACAATTGCCAATAACGAAAATGTAATGATATGTTGCGGACGTATGGGACCTATGTGCATACCGGTATATGCAGCAATGACAGAACTTAAAGAGCAATACAAAAATATTGTATTCGCTGACATGGAATTCGACATTCCGGATGCACACGTAATTCGAAACGCCCCCGAAGCGAAAGGATTTATGGGTTTACCATTTACTTTTTATTATAAAAACGGGAAAACGGTTGAAGCAACATCAAGCATTCAATCAAAAGAACAAATCGAATCAATTATCAATAAACATTTTGCTCAATAATGTTGTTTGTTAATACTAATCAAAAATCTTTTCTTTACAACAACATATTTTACGAATTCATAATAAATACAATAAAATGAAAACATTTTTTCGAAATACTTTTACAGCTTTGCTAATAATAACAGCAACAATTGTAGCGCAGGCAGGCATACCAAAAAATGCGGCAAACAACACCGCAAACAGTCAGAAATATACTATACAAATGACCAAATCGGATTTTTTACAAAAAGTAATGGATTACGAAAACAATCCGACAGAATGGGTATATAAAGGAGATAAACCTTGTTTAATTGATTTTTATGCCGACTGGTGTGGCCCATGTCGTATCACTTCACCAATACTCGAAGAACTCGCACAAGAATATAAGGATCAGATTTATATTTATAAGGTAAATGTTGACCACGAGAAAGAATTGTCGCAAGTTTTTGGTGTTTCAGGTATTCCGGCTTTTTTATACTGCCCCCTCGAAGGAAAACCTTCAATGACTTCGGGAATTGCACGCGACAAAGAACAAACAAAACAAATGTTCAGAGAATACATCGATAAATTGCTCCTGAAAAAAGAATAAAAACTGTCGATATACACTATAAGCGACCAATTGCAACAATTACAAGATACAAGGCAAAAACAACCAAAAAAGCACCACATATTGCAATCAGTATACGGTAAATTTTATCGGTAAAAAGTTTTTTTCCTTTACTTACAGCTGTCGATATTGCAGTATACCATATGTAATCGCCCGCAATATGTCCCAAAAAGAATAATAAAATACCCACTGAGCCAAATTGTTGCGAGTAAACTATATATCCAATTCCAATAGTTGCCCACCAAATAATCCAATACGGATTTGCAAGGCTCATTAAAGCACCCGATACGAATAAGTTTTTACCTTTTGAGCTTGTTGAGTTAACAGAAACACTGAGTGTTGGCAACGATTTAAACATTCCCCATGCCATCCACAGCATAATTGCCCCACCGGCAAATGCACTCACAATAAAAAATAATGAATGTTTAAAAACAGGTGCAAGTCCAAAAAGTAATGCAAACAACAGCAACAATTCAAGCATAGCATGTCCGGTAATAAGCATGGGCCCTGCTTTTGCTCCGCGCCGTGTACTTTCGCTAATTGTTACAGTAAGCAATGGCCCAGGCATCATTGCCCCCGAAAATGCAATAAGCATTGAAGTAAAAAATATACTTAAATAAACAAGCATTCGAGTGTGTTTTTGTTTTTAACAAACATAACCCGATCAGCACCCGACCAATCAAATTTTTCGAAATCGACAATGTCAAACCATTCAATAATTTCGTGCTCAACAGGAACAGGAATTCCCTCTTCGATTTCGCAAATAAACGGCACCAGCGTAATTTTGTGGGTATCATAATCATAATCAACCTCTTCGAGTTTTTTGCGAACAACCACATCTACCAGCAATTCTTCTTTTACCTCGCGAACAATGCATTCTTCGGGAGTTTCGCCTAACTCAACCTTTCCTCCGGGGAATTCCCACCGTCCTTGGTTGTCGAAATCAGCTCCCCGCAAACATGCAAGTATTTTTTTTTCATTTATAATTAAAGCACAGCTTACTTGTCTTCGGTCCATCGATTGTTCTTTTTTAAATGTTGATCAAATAATAAAACATAACCAACAACTTATCGTCAATTAAGATTTCAAAAGTAAATGCTATTTTTCAAAAAAATAAAAAATCATCAAAAAAATAAACACAGTTTGGCATATCTAAACAATATAATCTGTTTTGCATCAAATTGTTTTCGTTAAAAAAATTAAAAAATGCATGCATAAAAAAACATCCACCAAACACAACAACAAACTGATTATCTGAATAGATATAACGTTACTTGATTTATAAAACACATACAAAACCGGCGAAAATGCAACAGATGTTTCTATATACTGAAAAGTTTCTGTTATATTCGCAACGTATAAAATTAAAAGAAAAGGATACCGCCAAGCGGTTCATTTATATACGCTTAAGCCTATAAAAAATGAATTATAAAAAATTAAACATCATTGTAGGTTGGTTTGCATTTGCAATAGCCGCCATTACGTATTTATTAACAGTAGAGCCAACTGCCAGTTATTGGGACTGTGGCGAGTTTATTACCACAGCATATAAACTTGAAATAGGACACCCCCCGGGGGCTACATTTTTTATGCTTCTGGGAAATTTCTTTACCACTTTTGTCCAACCGCATAATGTTGGCCTGGCAATGAACATTATGTCGGCAATGGCGAGTGCATTTACAATTTTATTTTTGTTTTGGACCATTACCCACCTCGCAAAACGCCTAATTAACAACACAAACGAATTAAGTACAGGTCAAACATTAATTATACTTGGCTCTGGATTGGTTGGAGCTCTTGCATATACATTTTCCGACACATTTTGGTTTTCGGCTGTTGAGGCCGAAGTATATGCAATGTCATCGCTCTTTACGGCTATCGTTTTTTGGGCCATTTTAAAATGGGAAAACATAGCAGACCAGCCACACGCAAATAAATGGTTAATTCTAATTTGCTATTTAGCCGGATTATCAATTGGTGTACACTTATTAAACCTGCTTGCAATACCGGCAATTGTTTTTGTTTTTTATTACAAAAAATTTACCATAAGTAACAAAGGAATATTTTATGCATTACTTGTATCGGGCATATTAGTTCTGACCGTTTTATACGGAATTATCCCGGGAACTTTTGCCGTAGCTACTCTATTTGAACGCATTTTCACCAACGGATTTAATCTGCCTGTAAATACCGGATTTTTTGTATTTCTTGCACTCATTATTGCTGGCATTTCGGTTGGAATATATTACACCCACAAATACAAAAAGATCATCCTCAACACAATTTTGGTTGGTGTTACTGTAATCTTAATTGGATATTCAAGCGTGGGTATTATCATTATCCGATCGAATGCAAATCCACCAATGGATCAGAATAGCCCCGACAACCTTTTTGCACTACTTACTTATCTTAATCGCGAACAATACGGGACTAGCCCATTGCTGTACGGCCAATACTACAACTCGCCTCTCGATGCGAACGAACCCTATGTTCATTCAAAAAACGAATGGAGAATTCAGGATGGCAAGTATGTAGTTACTTACGAAAAACAAGTACCCAATTACAATAAAGATTTTTGCACATTCTTTCCCCGCATGTGGAGCCGCGTTGACCAGCGGCATATTGACGCCTATAAAAGCTGGGGGAGAATAAAAGGAATCAAAAAACAATACACTGACTATAATCGACAAACAAAAACAATTACCAAACCAACCTTTGTCGAAAATATGAGGTTCTTTTTCAGGTATCAAGTGAATTTTATGTACATGCGATATTTTATGTGGAACTTTGTAGGACGACAAAACGATATTCAGGGACACGGAAATTTATTAGACGGAAACTGGATAAGCGGCATAAAATTCATTGACGAAGCCAGGCTTGGAAACCAGGATAACCTGCCTCCAAAATATGCAAATAACCCCGGGCGGAATACCTATTTCTTTTTGCCATTATTGCTGGGCTTAATTGGAATTTATTTCCAGTCAAAAACCAAACAAGGCAAACGCGATTTATGGGTAGTAACATTGCTCTTTTTATTAACCGGTGTTGCAATTGTTATATACCTTAACCAATACCCCATACAACCACGTGAGCGAGACTATGCCTTTGCCGGATCATTTTATGCATTTACAATTTGGATAGGACTTGGAGTAGCCGGCATATATTCACTCTTGAAAAAAATTGCCTCCGAAAATGTTTCGGCAATTGCGGCAATAGGCCTTAGCCTTGTTGCTGTTCCCGGACTTATGGCTGCACAAAACTGGGACGACCACAACCGTGCACAACGACGATCGGCTGCCGATTTTGGACATAACTACCTTGCGAGTGTTGATTCAAATGGTATAATTTTTACAAATGGCGACAACGATACTTTCCCGCTTTGGTACAACCAGGAAGTAGCCGGAGTAGGTACCGATAAGCGCGTATGTAACCTGAGCTACTTACAAACCGACTGGTATGTTAAACAAATGCAACAACAAGCATACGAATCGGAACCTCTTCCAATTTCGTTTAAATATGAACAATATATGCTGGGTACACGCGATGTTGTTTATGTTATGGATGACCCAAGAGTGAAGCGTGAAAGCATTGAAATTGGTGAAGCTCTGCGTTTTATTAAAAGCGACAACCCGCAAACAAAAATTGCACGCATGAACAACGCTTCGTTTTTACCAGTTCGTAAACTGTTTATGACTGTCGATAAAGAGGCTGTTATTAAAAATGGTGTTGTAGCTCCCGAAGATTATGACCAAATTGTTGACACAATGTATATCGAAATTAGCGATAACCACATTACAAAAGATCAGCTAATGATTCTTGATATGCTGTATAATAACAACTGGGAACGACCAATATATTATGCTGTTTCGGTAGGCCCCGACAAATACATGTCGCTCGATAAATATTTCAGGCTCGAAGGCCTTAGCTATCGGATAGTACCAATACTTTCGGAAACAAATATTTCTGGCGGAAATGTAAATACCGAATTAATGTACAACCGGGTAATAAACGATTTTAAATGGGGAAATATTGAATTACCCAATGTATATCTCGACGAAAATAACCGGAGAATGCTTTCGAATACACGAAACAATTTCCAAAAACTTGCCGATGCTTTAAGTGCTCAGGGCAAACGCGATTCGGCTGTGCAAATTCTTGACTTGTGCATGGAAAAAATTTTACTGGAAAAAGTTCCGCACGATTATTTCTCGTTTTTGCTTACCCGGGCATACATTACAGCAAATAGCTATGAAAAAGCCGATAAATATATCGAAGATCATGCCGATGCATACATTGCCGAACTCGAATACTTTTTTGGATTTAGTGATAAATATATTGCCACTTTGAATAACGACATTCAAAGCGACTTATACTTTTTGCGAGAACTTTCAAACATGGCAAAACAAACCGGAAACCAAGAATTAGTTGATAAAATTGAATCGGAATTTGAACTTTTTTATGCACAATACATAAGTTTACAACAATAAAAAAATCAAACGAAATATATACAAAGTATTTCGACAACAAACACTATGGGTATAAAATTGGATTTACGAGTACATTTACCCGCATGGATAACAAAAATGTTTCCCTTGGCAATATGGCTGTTACCGTCTGATCAGAAAGTAGTATATCTCACTTTCGACGATGGCCCTATTCCCGAAGTGACTCCTGCTGTTCTTGACATCTTACGTGAAAAGAAAGTAAAAGCAACGTTCTTTTGTGTAGGCGAAAATGTATATAATAATTCCGAAATATTTGAGCAAATTAAATGTGAGGGACACAGCGTAGGAAACCACACATATAACCACTTGCAGGGAATTCATTGCTCAACAAACCGCTATACCGAAAACATTGAACTGGCAAACCAGTTAATTAAATCAAATATGTTCAGGCCTCCACACGGATGGCTTAAACAAAAACAGTATCTGAGAATTGCAAAACGATACAAAATTGTAATGTGGGATGTAATTAGCTGTGATTACGATCCAAGCTTAAAACCTGAAAAATGTTACAAAAATGTAATTGACTACACCCGCAATGGTTCAATCATTACATTTCACGATTCGTTAAAAGCAAAGAAAAATGTTCTCGCCATACTTCCAAAGGTTATCGATGAACTTGCACTGCAGGGCTATCAATTTAAAAAACTTGAATTCCCCGATTTATTTCCGCTTACAAAGCACCAAAAAATTAAAGAAAAAATCAGAAATACAAAAAATAGTATCACCAAGCTTCACAAAGGAGCTTAAGAAATTAAATACACAATGAATATTTTAATTGTTGGATCGGGCGGACGCGAACACGCTATGGGATGGAAAATTGCTCAAAGCAGCAAAGTGAAGCAATTGTTTTTTGCTCCCGGCAATGCAGGAACACAAAACCTGGGAACAAACATCGATGCCGATGTGAACGATTTTGAAACCATCAAAAAAATTGTATTATCAAATAACATATCGATGGTGGTGGTTGGACCCGAAGTGCCGTTGGTAAATGGCATACACAATTACTTTTTGCAGTGCCCCGAGTTGAAAGACATTAAGGTAATTGGCCCCGACAAAAAAGGTGCTGAACTTGAGGGAAGCAAAGATTTTGCAAAAGATTTTATGCAAAAATACAATATCCCGACAGCTCGTTACCAAACCTTTACAAAACAAAACCTGAATAAAGCAGCCGATTTTCTGAAAACCTTAAAACCTCCGTATGTACTAAAAGCCGATGGGCTGGCTGCCGGTAAAGGCGTACTTATTATTGATAATTTTGACGAAGCTCTTAGTGAGCTCAATGCAATGCTCGACGGAAAATTTGGCAATGCCGGCAACAAAGTGGTTATCGAAGAATTTTTATCGGGTATCGAATTATCGGTATTTGTTATGACCGACGGGAATAACTATAAAATACTCCCCGAAGCCAAAGACTACAAACGCATTGGCGAAGCCGACACCGGCTTAAATACCGGAGGAATGGGAGCTGTTTCGCCTGTGCCATTTGCAAATAAAGAGTTTATGGCTAAAGTCGAAAATCAAATTATTATCCCTACAATACAGGGCCTTAAAGCCGAAGGAATTCATTACAAGGGATTTATCTTTTTGGGACTTATAAAAGTTAACAACTCGCCATATGTAATTGAGTACAACGTGAGAATGGGCGACCCCGAAACCGAAGCCGTAATGCTTCGGATTAAATCAGATTTTGTTGATTTACTCGAAGGTGTTGCCAACGAAACTCTCAAGCAAAAAAACATCGAAACCGATTCTCGCACTGCTGTTACTGTAATGATGGTGTCGGGAGGATACCCTGGGGCATACGAAAAAGGAAAAACTATTCACGGAATCGATTCGGTTAAAAACAGCATTGTTTTTCATGCCGGAACTTGCACTAAAAACAAACAAATTGCAAGCAACGGCGGACGTGTTTTAGCTATTAGTTCGTACGGCAACAACATGAACGAAGCCTTAAAATACTCGTATGAAAATGCACAAAAAATTGATTTCGAGAAAAAATATTTCCGGAAAGATATTGGGTTTGACCTGTAAACCCGTAAAAATTGAAATACTTTTAAAAGCAGAATACTATAATTGTTCTGCTTTTTTTATTATCTTTCTTTTCATATATTTTTATCGATAAAAGAAAAATATGTTGCTCCAGATATTTAGAAGAAATTATTCGTACAATTTTTTTTTATTTCCAATAATTGCACTTGGGCTGTTATTTGCCGGGTTTTTGAAAAATACAAGTTTTTCGGCCTATCAAGTGCAAACAATATTTCAATACCACAATTCAATTTTACTTCATATTTTTACACCCAAAGGGCTGTCGTATATAGCATCAATGGCAATAAATTTTTTGTTATTAATTACTGCAGGCTTTTTACTTTTACGCATTAATGCAAAATTTTCGTTTGTAAAAGAACGCACCTTTTTACCGGTATATCTTTATCTGTTTATTGTTTTAGGCATAGCAAACTTTCATGTACTACAACCTGTAATGGCAGCTGCCGTTTTTATTATTATTGCAATTGAACGCTTATTCAGCTCATTTGATAAAAACAACAATATCTCAAATACATTTGATTCGGCATTTATGACCAGTATTGCCGGACTCTTTTTCTTTTATGCAAACATTTTTATAGTGCTTATTCCGGTTTCAATTTTTATTTTATCAGGAAAACTATCATGGCGAACCATATTTATAACCCTCACAGGCATGGCCTTACCTTGGTTAATATTGTTTTCGCTTTTTTATGTTTTTTCCGACACAAATCAGCTTATAATTATAATCAAAACATGGTTCGATCCTCAAAACGAACTCTTACTAAACAGTGTCCCCCTGCTGGTCTATTTTTCGTTTATGATACTTATTACTGTAATATCAAGCTTTTTTATAATTAAACAATACAGTATAAAAAGCATTAGCAACCGCAAATTTTTTAAAATATTGTTCTTCTTTTTTCTTACATCGCTCATTTTGTTAATTACCCCAATGGCCTCGGCCGAAATTTTAGCTATCATGGCAATTCCTCTTACTTTTTTGTTTACAAATTATTTTTTGCTCATACGAAGACGAAAATGGGCTGAAATTCTTTTCACCACTTTGATAATTGTTTCACTTATCTTACAATTTTTTGAATGATGGAAAAAATTAAGCCAACAATTGGAATTTACGCAATACAAGATCGTATTGACACTGACTATCCTCAGTATGTTCACGATCATAACATGGCTATAATGCGCGATGGGAATGTTGAAAAATATTTGCATCTTGAACGCATAACACGTATAAAACGCGACAATAAACTCTACAAACATTTACCAACACTTGTTCGCGAAATATCGATGGTTGATACCGATGCCGATGTAGTATTTACCGACAATATTGTTGGAAGGGCACTAATAAGCACAAACGGGCAAATCCGTTTTGAAGCTCCCCTTACAAAAAGGCTTACAAAAACATGGGAAGAAAGCCGCTTATGGTGGTTCAACCGTAACATGAACAGCTATATTTTAAACCACGAGTTGGCGCATGTTTTTTCGTGCCTTCCGTTTTTTGGAAATTTTAAAGAAAACAGTCTCCTAATTCATTTCGATGGAGGTGCAAGCTTATCAAATTTCTCGGCATGGATGTATCGTATGGGAAAAATAATTCCGGTTGAACATCATTGGGAATTAAAACACCTCAGTGCGCTCTACAACGCCAATGCACTCACCTTTGGCATAATTGGCGCAAAAATTCAAGATCAAAACAGCGTACCCGGCAAACTCATGGGCTATGCCGCCCTGGGCAACTACAACGAAGACATTGAATTTTGGTTACGAAAAAACAATTGGTTTGAAAATATTTGGGGAAAACGCGCCCTGTTTTTCGAAGCTGCACAATCCGATTTCAATGTTAATCTTCAATCGTTCGATCAGCATAATACTTTTTTACAAGATATTGCAGCTACAATTCAAGAAGTATTTATGCGCGAAACCCTCATGAAAATTGACGATGTAAATACCTTAAGCAACTGCAAAAATCTTTATTACACAGGTGGTTCGGCATTAAATATTTATACAAATTCAGCAATTATCGAAAGCGAAATTTTTGATAATATATATATCCCCCCCTGCCCCGACGATTCGGGACTTGCACTTGGAGCTGCTGCTTTTGGTGAATGGATAAAAGGAAACGATATTAAAATCAAATCGCCATATATAAATAACTGGAATTTAGAATATATTGAACCAAACTACACAGCAAACGATATTTCTGAAGCTGCAAAACTTTTAACCCAGGGCAAAATTCTGGGATTATGTAACGGAATGGCCGAAGCAGGCCCCCGCGCACTGGGAAACCGCAGCATTATTGCTATACCAACAAAAAGCATGGCACGCAAAGTAAGTGTTACGCACAAACAGCGCGAATGGTACAGACCTGTTGCTCCGGTTATGCTCGAAAAAAACACAAAATATTTTACCGGGCTTCAAAACATTCATCATCTGTCGGCAAATATGCTCATAGACTTAAAAATACTTCCTCATAAAATTGACGAAATTGCCGGTGTTGTTCACGCTAACGGAACAGCCCGTATCCAAACAATTTTTGATAAAAACCAAAATCCATATTTGTTCGATTTGCTGACTCACCTCGACGAAAACTATAATATAAAAGCTCTCATAAACACATCGTTCAACATAAAAGGCCAACCCATGGTACACAATCAAACCGATGCAATAAATATGGCAAAAAAAATGGGCATCGATGCTGTAGTTATTCAAGGCATTGTTAAAAATATCGAAAATACTCTCTGAAAACAGGAACACTTCACTTTAAGCTGTTACCTTTATAGCGGTTATGAATTCAAACGTTTATTGATGCAATTGCTGTATTCAAAATACAGTTTATGTTTATAATAAACCATAAAACAAAAAAAACAACATAATGAATTCAACATCCCGTTTCACAAAATCCGAAGAGCTTGCCAATGCTATTTCACACGGAATAGGTCTATTTATGGCAATTGCAGCATCAGCAGTAATCATTATTTTTTCATCACTCAAGGGTAATCCATGGCTCATTGTCAGTACCTCAATATTTAGTGCCACACTTATTTTACTCTATTTTTCGTCAACTATGAACCACTCGTTGGCTCATGGAAAAGCAAAAGATTTTTTTCATAATTTCGATCAAATTGCTATTTACCTGCTTATTGCCGGAACATATACTCCCCTGGCACTGGCAATAATCCGAAACGAATGGGGATGGGTAATGTTTGCTATCCAATGGAGCATTGCTATTGCCGGCTTATTGGTTAAAGCATTTATTCCAAACAAATTTGAGCGTGGAGTAAATCTCTTTATCATTTTATCGTATGTTATTATGGGCTGGCTTTTGCTCTTTTTTATAATCCCGCTTTTTAATAATTTATCCACAACAAGCATATTACTTATATTTGCTGGCGGGTTTTTCTACTCATTTGGTATCATCTTTTTTAAAATGGAAAAACTCAAATTTTCGCATTTAATATGGCACCTAATGGTTATTGCCGGAAGTGTTTGTCACTGGATAGCCATTTTTATTTACATCCTTCAATCGTAAAAAACATTAAAATTATTTGAAAATCCAGCATAAAACACTGATTATCTGATTGTGCTAAAGCACGGATTCGTAGTTATAAATCAGTTACCTCTTTAAAACAGGAGCTTTAGCCCAATTTTATTAATTATTACCAAACACTATTGACTTTTTATACATACGCTAAACACTCTCAATAGTGAATAAACCTTTGGCTTATCTGTTCCATGCAATCATAATGCTGCAACATTATTCACAATATCCAAATCTTTTTATCTTTGCACAAATTTTAAAATACACTTGAAATGAGTACCAGAGAATTAAGTGAACAAGAAATAATACGCCGAAACTCGTTAAACAAATTACGTGAATTGGGCATCGATCCATATCCGGCAGCCGAGTATAAAACAAGCCACAGCACACAACAAATAAAAAAAATATTTACCGACAATAACGAAACTCAATTTGATGTAGTAATTGCCGGACGCATGATGAATCAACGCATTATGGGAAAAGCATCGTTTGCCGAATTACAGGACGAAAGCGGACGCATACAACTTTATGTAAATCGCGATGAAATTTGTCCGGGCGACGACAAAACCCTGTATAACGATGTATTTAAAAAATTACTTGACCTTGGCGACATTATTGGAGTTAAGGGACATGTTTTTAAAACCCAAATGGGCGAAATTTCGGTGCACGTAAAAGAGCTCACTCTTTTAAGCAAATCAATACGCCCGCTTCCGGTTGTTAAAGAAAAAGACGGACACACTTACGATGCTTTTACCGACCCCGAAATGCGTTATCGTCAACGCTATGTCGATTTAATTGTAAACCCCCAGGTACGCGAACATTTTAAAAAACGCACGGTGGTTATGAACACAATGCGCCAAATGTTTAACGAACGTGATTACCTCGAAGTTGAAACCCCAATTTTACAACCCATACCGGGAGGTGCTGCAGCAAGGCCTTTTATTACACATCATAATGCACTTGATATTCCTCTGTATTTGCGAATTGCTAACGAGCTGTATTTAAAGCGGCTTATTGTTGGTGGATACGAGGGGGTATACGAATTTGCCAAAGATTTCAGAAACGAAGGAATGGATCGTACGCATAACCCCGAATTTACCGTGATGGAAATTTATGTTGCGTATAAAGATTACCACTGGATGATGGATTTTACCGAAGAAATGATTGAGCGTGTAGCGCTTGCCCTACACGGTACTACCAAAGTTCAGGTAGGCGAAAACATTATTGACTTTAAGCGCCCTTTTAAGCGAATAAGCATGCTCGATTCAATTAAAGAACATACCGGAATTGACATTAACGGAATGAACGAGAGCCAATTGCGCGAGGTATGTAAAAAAATTGATATTGAAGTTGACGCCAGCATGGGCAAAGGAAAACTTATTGACGAAATATTTGGCGAAAAATGCGAAGGAAGCTACATACAACCAACATTTATTACCGACTATCCTAAAGAAATGTCGCCTTTGTGTAAAAAACACCGAGACAACCCCGAACTTACCGAACGTTTTGAACTGATGGTTAACGGAAAAGAACTTTGCAATGCATACTCCGAGCTGAACGACCCAATTGACCAGCTCGATCGGTTTCAGGAACAATTAAAACTATCTGAAAAAGGAGACGATGAAGCCATGTTTATCGACATGGATTTTGTTCGTGCACTTGAGTATGGAATGCCACCTACCTCGGGAATGGGTATTGGTATCGACCGCCTTGTAATGTTTATGACAAATCAACCATCAATACAGGATGTATTGTTTTTTCCACAAATGAAACCCGAGAAAAAACAAGTTGAACTCACAGCCGAAGAGAAAACAATTCTTAGTTTGCTGAAACAAAATTCACCCGCTGAGCTCAACCAACTAAAAGAACAATCGGGGCTAAGTAACAAAAAATGGGATAAATCATTAAAAGCACTTACAAAACATTCACTTGTAAAAGTAAATAAAACCGACGAGGAGCTTTTTGTTGAAGCACTGTAAGCCAATACAATTGTTTTTTAAAAATTGGCAATTATAAAACATTAGACGAATATTGTAATCGTTCAAATTGAATAAGAAAATCGCATAAAACAAAAGGATTTTTGTACTTTTACTTTTCATTTTTTGACAAAACAGTATGTTCAATAACTCGAAAATAGCAATTATAGGAAGTGGAAGTTGGGCCACAGCTTTAGCTAAAATTACTCTTACCAATGCACAATCAATTAATTGGTATTTTCGATCTCCCGATAATATCGACTTTATAAAAAAGTATAGCCATAACCCAAGCTATTTATGCGATGTTTATTTCGACACCGAGCGCATAAATTTTTATTCCGATATAAATAAAATTTGCAAACAGTCCGACATACTCATTTTTGTAATTCCATCGGCATTTCTATCCGAAGCATTAAAAGATTTAAAAGTCGATATCAGCAAAAAATTTGTCATTTCGGCAATTAAAGGTATTGTACCCGAAAACAATCTGATTGTTGGCAAGTTCTTCAATCAACAATTTAATGTCCCTTTCGATTCGATAGGAATAATTGGAGGTCCATGCCACGCCGAAGAGGTAGCACTCGAACGATTATCGTATTTAACCATTGCATGCCCCGATGTAAAAAAAGCACGGGCATTTGCCCTTTTGTGCGAATCATCGTTTATTAAGGCTCACATTTCGGACGATATATACGGAACCGAATATTCATCGGTACTAAAAAACATTTATGCCATTGCTGCAGGTATTTGCCACGGCTTACACTACGGCGACAATTTTCAGGCTGTACTGATTTCAAACGCAATTCAGGAAATTAAACGCTTTGTCGACGAAGTTCATCCAATTACACGCGATATAAAAGGCTCATCGTATTTAGGCGATTTGCTGGTAACTGCATATTCGCAATTTAGCCGTAACCGCATGTTTGGAACAATGATTGGAAAAGGATATACGGTACGTTCGGCTCAACTCGAAATGCACATGATTGCCGAGGGGTATTATGCTGTAAAATGCATAAACGAAATTAACAAAGAATACAATGTAAGCATGCCTATTTGCGATGCTGTATATAACATATTATACGAAAATATTTCACCCACAATCGAAATCAGATTATTAATCGAAAACCTAAGATAATTTACAATGGAACAACTCAAATTAGATCTTAGCAAAGCCTTTGGAAAATCGGCAGGCTTTGTTTCACCCGATATTTTTGATACATACAAAAATGCCACACAAGAACTAAACAAATCGCTACACGATAAAACAGGACGCGGAAGCGATTTTTTAGGATGGGTAAACCTCCCAAACGAAATGAATGAGAGTTTTATTTCGGATGTTGAAAATACAGCAAAAACCATTCGCAATAAAAATATCGACATCTATGTAGTAATAGGCATAGGCGGTTCGTATCTGGGTGCTAAAGCGGTAATTGATGCACTGAACAACAATTTTGCCCACCTAAATGGCGACAAACCGGCCATTTTGTTCGCAGGGCAAAATATTAGCGAAGACTATCTTGCCGAGTTGCGCGACTTGCTTAAAACCAAAGAATGGGCATGCTGCGTTATATCAAAATCAGGAACTACAACCGAACCTGCCCTGGCTTTCAGAGTTTTAAAACAAGATCTTGAAGAAAAATATGGCAAAACCGAATCGATTACCCGCATATGTGCAGTTACTGATGCATCGAAAGGTGCTCTGAAAACTTTGGCAAACGAAGAGGGATACAAAACATTTGTTATTCCCGA
Source organism: uncultured Prolixibacteraceae bacterium (assembly GCA_964487645.1). Lineage (GTDB taxonomy): Bacteria > Bacteroidota > Bacteroidia > Bacteroidales > Prolixibacteraceae > Roseimarinus. The sequence goes on along the minus strand of CAZARW010000010.1, from coordinate 23,813 downwards.
CGATGTTGGCGGACGCTACTCGGTTCTTACTCCGGTTGGACTTATTCCAATTGCTGTTGCAGGTTTTGATATTCGCAAACTTATTGACGGAGCCAAAAACATGGCAAAAAATACTGCAACAAATGTTGGTTTCGAAAAGAATATTGCCTGTCAATATGCTGCAGCTCGTCATGCAATGTATGTACAAGGTAAAAAAATCGAAATATTGGTTAACTACCAGCCAAAATTGCATTATGTTGCCGAATGGTGGAAACAACTTTACGGAGAAAGTGAGGGAAAAGACAATAAAGGAATTTTCCCGGCTGCAGTCGATTTTTCGTCCGATTTACACTCTATGGGACAATACATTCAGCAAGGCGAACGCATTTTATTCGAAACGGTTATATCGGTAAAAAACCCAAACCGTAAAGTGCTTATCCCTCAAGATAAAGACAACCTCGACAAGTTGAATTATCTTGCCGGAAAAAATGTTGATTTTGTTAATAAAATGGCTGAGTTAGGAACTCAAATTGCCCATGTTGACGGTGATGTGCCAAACATTAAAATCGAAATCGAAAAACTCGACGAATACAACCTCGGACAACTTATCTACTTTTTTGAAAAAGCTTGCGGAATTAGCGGCTATTTGATTAATGTTAACCCATTTGATCAACCGGGAGTTGAAGCCTACAAAAAAAACATGTTTGCTTTACTCGAAAAACCCGGCTTCGAAACCGAAACAAAAATGATTAAAGGACGTATTTAGAAAAAACACACCCTATCCCGAGTTTATAACGATTTTTACATAACATCAATATTTATCAGGGTTGGTTTTATTATTTAAACCAACCCTTTTATATTTTGTCAAACACATATTTGTATTGATAAAAATTGCATAAAAAATCAAAAACAAATAAATTATGTCTTTTTGCGTTAAATCATACAGTATAACAAAAGCTTTAACACCAAATTGAATAAAAGATGTAATTTTGCATTACAACAATAAAACCATTAACAACAACATGAACGAAAATCTGGTAATAATTCCGACCTACAAAGAAAAAGAGAATATCGAAAGCATTATTCGTTATGTATTCAAGCTCGAAGAAACATTTCACATACTTATAATTGACGATAACTCGCCCGATGGCACAGCCGATATTGTAAAAAAACTCATGAATGAATTTGCTGAGAAACTACACATAGTTGAACGTGCCGGAAAACTTGGTTTGGGTACAGCATACATCACGGGGTTTAAGTGGGCCATTGAGCATAACTATCAGTACATTTTTGAAATGGACGCCGATTTTTCACACAACCCCGACGATTTAATTCGATTATACAAAGCATGTAAAGATGGTGCCGATCTTGCAATTGGTTCGCGCTATGTTTCGGGTATCAACGTGGTAAACTGGCCGCTGAAAAGAGTACTCATGTCGTATTTTGCTTCAATGTATGTACGCATTGTTACCGGAATGAAAGTTCACGATTCAACAGCAGGTTTTGTTTGCTATACAAACCGTGTACTGCAAACTATCGATTTTGATAATATTCGAATGAAAGGTTACGGTTTTCAGATTGAAATGAAGTTTACCGCCTGGAAACACGGGTTTAAAATAAAAGAAGTTTCAATTGTTTTTATCGACCGGCAAAAAGGTACTTCAAAAATGAGCGGTGGAATTTTTAGCGAAGCCTTATTTGGTGTAATTAAAATGAAATGGCAAAGTTTTTTTACCAAATACAATAAAATCAATAGCCAAACAAAACAAATTGAAAAATAATTCCCTGTGATTTTTCATCAATTTTGATGAGAAATATTCCTTTTATAGGTAAATTACATCGATAATAATTCATAAAAACCCGAAACAGTGTACACACTAATAAAAAATGCAACAATAATAAACGAACAAAAAATGTTTATTGGCAACGTGCTTATTGAAAACGATACAATAAGCATTGTTTCGGAAAACGAGATAAAGCAAACTGCCGATAGAGTTATTGATGCAACAGGCTTGCTGCTTATACCGGGAGTAATTGACGATCAGGTTCATTTTAGAGAACCGGGCATGAACCACAAAGCCGACATTGCCTCTGAATCGAAAGCAGCTGTTGCCGGTGGTGTTACTTCGTTTATGGAAATGCCAAACACAATTCCGCAAACCACAACTCACAAATTGCTCGAAGAAAAATTTGAAATTGCTTCAAAAGTTTCACCGGCAAACTTTTCGTTTTACATTGGCGCTACCAATACAAACATTGACGAAGTGCTCAAATGCGACCCCAAAACAGTATGTGGTATAAAATGTTTTATGGGTTCATCAACCGGAAACATGTTGGTTGAAGGTGCAGGCCTCGAAACACTTTTCGAAAAAGCACACATGTTGGTTGCTACTCACTGCGAAGAAGAATCGATTATTAAAGCAAATACCGAAAAATACAGACAGTTATACGGCGAAAACCTACCAATAGAATATCACCCAAAAATCCGCAGCCACGAAGCCTGTTTTACCTCAACCGAAAAAGCAGTAAATCTTGCTAAAAAATACAATACACGGTTGCATGTACTGCATTTGTCAACTGCTGACGAAATGAAACTTTTTAGCACAAACAAACCCGAAAATAAGCAAATTACAGCCGAAGTATGTGTGCACCATTTATGGTTCGACGATAAAGATTACGAAAAACACGGTACGCTGATTAAATGGAATCCGGCAGTAAAAACTACAGCCGACAGAACAGCTTTACGTGAAGCCCTGAAAAATGGTAAAATTGATGTAGTTGCTACCGACCATGCTCCACATACTTTAGCCGAAAAAGAAAACAGTTATTTTAATGCCCCATCAGGAGGCCCCTTGGTGCAACACTCGCTTGTAGCCATGCTCGAACTTGTAACACAGGGAGAGTTTACCTACACGCAAATTGTCGAAAAAATGTGTCATAACCCTGCCATTCTTTTTAGCATTAAAAATCGTGGTTTTATTCGCACAGGCTATAAAGCCGATTTAGTGCTTATAAACCCTAAAAAACCCTGGCAGGTAACCCCCGACAATATCCTCTATAAATGTCAATGGTCTCCTTTTGAAAAACAATGGTTTAACCATAGTGTTGAATACACATTTGTTAATGGCAACAAAGTATATCACAACGGCATTATCAACGAATCGAAAAAAGGAGAACGCTTACAGTTTGCACGGTAAGCGTCCGATATTTGTACAACCAACAAAGTAAAAATCTTACTTAATAAGTTTTTTATATTTAATCTTTTTAGGAGTAATATCACCAAGACGTTTCTTTTTGTTTTCTTCGTATTCGGTATAACTTCCTTCAAAATATTTAACTTGCGAATCGCCTTCAAAAGCTAAAATATGTGTAGCAATCCGATCGAGAAACCACCGGTCGTGTGAAATAACCACAGCACAGCCGGCAAAGTTTTCCAGTCCCTCTTCTAATGCCCTCAAGGTATTTACATCAATATCGTTAGTAGGTTCGTCAAGAAGCAATACATTTGCCCCCGATTTTAACGTAAGAGCTAAATGCAATCTGTTGCGCTCACCCCCCGAAAGCACTTCGCATTTCTTCTCCTGATCAGACCCACTAAAGTTAAATTTCGAAACATATGCTCTGGCGTTAAGCATCCGTCCTCCAACCATAATTTCGTCTTGTCCTCCCGCAATCACTTCGTATACGGTTTTTTGAGGATCAATTTCGGTGTGAGTTTGATCGGCATAGCCCAACACAACAGTATCGCCAACACTAAACGAGCCACTATCGGGGGTTTCCATTTCCATAATCATTCTGAAAAGAGTTGTTTTCCCTGCCCCATTAGGCCCAATAACTCCCACAATACCATTAGGAGGCAATGTAAATTCGAGATTTTCGAAAAGCAATTTTTCGCCATAAGCTTTTGAAACACCGTGAGCTTCAATTACCTTATCGCCAAGCCGCGGTCCGTTAGGAATAAATATTTCGAGTTTTTGTTCACGTTCTTTTAAATCTTCATTCATCAACGATTCGTATGCACTTAAACGGGCTTTTGATTTAGCATGCCTTGCTTTAGGAGCCATGCGTACCCATTCTAACTCTCGCTCAAGTGTTTTTCTGCGTTTCGACATTCCTTTTTCTTCCTGCGCCAGTCGATTTGATTTTTGTTCAAGCCACGACGAATAATTTCCTTTCCAGGGAATACCTTCACCCCTGTCAAGCTCAAGTATCCATCCGGCTGCGTTATCCAGAAAATATCTATCGTGAGTGATGCATATTACGGTTCCTTTATATTGTTGTAAATACATTTCGAGCCACTGCACCGATTCGGCATCGAGGTGGTTTGTAGGTTCATCGAGTAACAATATATCGGGTTGCTGCAACAACAAACGACACAAAGCAACCCGCCGGCGTTCGCCTCCCGACAGCACAGCAATTTTCTGATCACTCTCGGGGCAACGTAAAGCATCCATTGCTCGTTCAAGTTTATTGTCGATATTCCAGGCATCGGTCTGATCAATTTTTTCCTGCAATTCGGCTTGCCTGTTCATCAGTTTTTCCATTTTGTCGGCATCCTCGTACACTTCGGGCAGTTCGTAACTTTTGTTTATCTCTTCGTATTCGTTCAAAATGCTCATCACATCCTGAACCCCTTCGCGCACTACTTCAATTACAGTTTTATTGTCGTCAATTTGTGGCTCTTGCTCTAAATATCCCACCGAATATCCGGGCGAAAAAACTACCTCGCCGTTATACGATTTTTCGACACCTGCAATAATTTTCAGTAAAGTTGATTTTCCGGATCCATTGAGGCCAATAATCCCAATTTTTGCTCCCAAATAAAACGAAAGCGAAATGTCTTTTATAACCTGCTTATTTTGTGAGTATGATTTACTCACTTTATACATCGAAAAAATTATCTGTTTATCGTCACTCATATCATTTTATAAATTAGACGTACTATTTTAAAAAATACGTACCATTTGAAGTGCAAAAATATCATTTAATTTGGTTTTGAATAAATTTGCTATTTACATTTAGTTTTAATGTCCGTACATTTGTTTTTTAAGAAAAAATACCAAAAATGTTATCAAAAAGGAAAATTTTAGTTGTTGAAGATAATGCGGGGAACAGATTACTACTAAAATACAACCTCGAAGGATATTTTGACATTGATTTTGCCGGCAACGGCCTCTCGGCCTTAAATAAACTGAGCACAAGCAAATACGATCTCATACTCATGGATATTCACATGCCCGATATGGATGGCATTGAAACTACCCGTAATATTCGCAAAATGGAAAACGAGGGTATTCATACCCCAATTTTTATTGTTACTTCGAATATGTGCAAAGAGTTAAAACAACAATGCATTGATGCCGGTGTTGACGATTATATTGTTAAGCCAATTCATGCCAAAGCATTGGTCGAACGGATCAATCAATACTTTAGCACTTCGGCACATTACCACTATTACTAATCGTTATTTTAAACACTATCGCTTATCGCGATAAATAAGCCGCATAATTTCAGGTGGCGTTTTTGCTTGTTTAACCACCAGCAAATACACACCATTTCGGAGGTTTTGTTCATCAAAATCAATACGTTGTGTTTGTTGCTCATTAACAAATGCATCAATCCGATCAACAAGTATCCCGTTTAAGGAATAAATTTCGAACCGAACATTTCCGCTAATATTGTTTGTTTCGATATATAAGCGATCTGAAAAAGGATTAGGATATACTCTAAGGGAATAATCGTTGCTGTACATATCAATCGATGTAGTTGGATTAACAACAATCTGCACATCGGCTGTTGCAGTACTAATTCCATCCGAGACCCGTAAGCGCAAAGCATACAAGCCACTATAATCAGGCGTAAATGTTGGTTTTGAATCGGCATACGAACTTAAAGCTGCATTGCTTTTTTCGGGACGGCTTACAAATGACCACAAATACGTAAGCTCATTACCGTCGGGGTCAAAAGACTGGCTACCATCAAGCTGAATCATATTTCCGGTATCAACTACCTGATTGCTTCCGGCATCGGCAACAGGAGGTAAATCATTTATAACAGTAATAACATGCTGAACTTTTTCTCCGGTTTTCAGTCCATCGTCAACTACAAGCGAAACAGTATACTGACCGGTAATATCGGCTATAAAAGCACTGCTTTTATTTGTGATAGCCGACAAAGCAGCATTACTACCCCCGGGTTTTGATTCCAATGCCCATAAATAATTTATATTGTCGCCATTAGGATCGTATGACTTGTCGCCATCTAACATTACCACTTGTCCAAGATACACTGTACTCAGAGCATCGATATTTGCTATCGGTTCAGCATTTTCTTCAACATGAACAATCATCACACCAGGATCACTTTGTTGCATTCCATCCGAAACAACAAGCTGTATAGTATACATTCCCGGCAAATCGGGTGTAAAAACTGGTGTTGCAACATCAGTTGCCGATATAGAGGCATTGCTACCTTGTGGCATTTGAGCAATTAACCACTCGAACGATAGTGACACGTTCTCGGGGTCGTATGAATTGTTTCCATCCAATTGCAATTGGGAACCTTCGGCAATAGTAATATCGTTTCCTGCAATTGCTATTGGAGCGTGATTTTCGATTTCGATTTCGAGAGTTTGCTCATCTGATCGAACAAATCCGTTATCGACATAAAATTGCAGTACATATATCCCTTCGGTATCGGGTGTAAAATGAGTTTGCGGCAAAAATGCATTCGACAATTGCGATGCACTTCCCTGTGGTACACTTACCAGTTGCCAGTTGTAATTAAGCATTAAACCATCGGGCGAATAACTTGCACTTCCATCAAAGGTAATTTCAGTATGATTGATAAAATTGCTTGGAGTATCAACAATTGCCAGTGGTTTTTGAGCCTCATGTTCAGAAGAACTCCTATACTGAACAACCAGTAAAGGTGCAGCCTGAGCATCTCCGTCAACCGATTCGGCCACCCGTGTACCCTGTCCATTTATAATAACCGACAAAGCATTGCCCGGCTCCCATCCGCTGCGATTTACAACCAACTGTATCAGGCTCGACAAATCGGGGCTTTGCTGTGCAGTGCTGCTTTCGCCTTCGATATTCCACGGTTCGGGAACCCATTCAATATTTTGAGAAATTAGCTCACGGGTACTCATCAGGTTGCTTGTTGAGAAAGTTGGTGAATTATCGGCAGCGTGAGCCGAAATGTTAAGCTGTGTACTGCTTGTACTTATCTCGTCGGTAGTAAACTGAATATGAGCATGAACAATTTCGGCCCCACGTGGAATATCTATTCCGGTAAACCTGATTCCAACAATTTGATCACCACCAGGGTTCGAATCATAGGTTAATTCCAAATCGGTACTTGTATCCCAAAATTGATTGCTTGTAATATTTTCTTCGGCATCATCCGATGAACTGTTAACTCTTTTTGTAAGAGTTAAAACCGGTGTGTTTTCTTCAACCAAAATATAAACATTTGCCTGTGTTGTTCCACTAAAATCGCTTATCTGATATGTAAATTCATCGCTTCCAACATAATCATCACCGGGAGTGTATGATATTGTATTGTCGGCATTAACAATACAGTTTCCATTTTCAGGTTGGTTTACAATCTGTATTTGCCAAAAATCTTTTTCGTTATCAGCATCAATATCGTTGTTGCTCACATCAACAATAGCCCGTATATTTTGATACGTTAAAACATAATCGTCGACAGCTGCCGGCAATGTATTTTGATGAACCGAAATTTGAATATTGCTCATGTTGCTAGCATCATATTTATCACTAACAGCTAATGTGAATTGTAAATCGTCGACACTTTGTGCAGGTGTCCCCCGAATAATTCCGGTTGAGGGATCGAGACTAAGCCCCGAAGGTAAATTCCCTTGAGTAATACTCCAGGTAAAGGGTTTCATCCCTCCCGAAGCAATAAACCTGTGCTCATATGGTACGCCAACAACTGCACTTACCATCTCTTTATATGATATTATAATGCCGGAAGGAACAGCCTCCCAGCTTGCCGGATCGTTTCCATATGCAAAATGGTCAATACGCTGAAGTTTATTTCCGTTACCATCGGCATCGGGCCATGGAGCTTTATCGTTGTATTTAACCTTATCAACAATTACATAGGGATAAATAGTATCGTTTTGCTCGTATACAACAGGCAATATTTCGCGAATTTCGATACGCTCACCGGCATTATCCAGTTTACCGGGATAATTATAAACCTGTGTGTTTTCAGTCAATCCGTACATCGATTTAAAATCGGAAGGATGCAAAGCCGACTCAACAAGATATACCGCTTCGCCAGCAGCAATTGATGCATTTATATCAAAATAAAAATCAACTCCATCAACACGCCAGGGAGTTTCGGCTTCGGGGTTGTACAAATCAATATCGTCATCCGAAATGTTGATTATTTCGATATACTCAAAGTATCCTTCGGGAGGATTATACATTAATTGATTAATAATAAGTGGCCCAACTTTTGGCTGGCTGTTTTGTGTATCAGGAGTAAATTGCTCCATAGCTACAAAATGTTCATCGTTGGTTGATGTAATATGCCGGCCAAATGAAATATTATTATGCGATGCGTTAAAGTTAAAACCATGTTCGTAGCCTGTAAGTTCGCCAGATTGTGTTGCCGAAAAAACATATGCTTCGTCGCCTTTGGCACTATAAGCAAACGATTGACCAAAATGATCGTCGTTGTACATTTTTGTGTCGCCACTGTAGTATGCTTCGTAAAACGTGAAGTAGGAATTTGCGCTAATTACAGTGCCTGCAGGTATTTGCCATTTGTATGGATTTGACCGGTTATCGGATAAAAACCAATAGCTCACATCAACATCGCTATTATTTGGATTGTACAGTTCCACAACATCAACCTCGGGGTTATCGGTACTAGCAAGCACTTCGGAAATTATAAGCGGTAAAATATCGCTTCCCTGATCATCGGCACCGGGTGTACCGTGCAATACCGACGAAGCTCGCCAGTTCGTTGCATCATCCCAATTGTTTGTTAAGTCTGAATTTACAGGCACTATCGAAAACCCCAATCCATCGGCACTTGTAGGCCAGGGTGTATTATCGCCATATTTTACACTGGCTAAAGTTTGTCCGGTTGCACTTGATAAAGTTATATTTTCGCCACCATTGTTTAACTGGCCGGTATATTTTCCGTAGGGTTGAAAATTGTATCGCATTGCAAACACATAAGGCTGCGATGCAAGCACAATAAATTCGCCGGGATTAACAATTGTTTCAATATTAAACGAATATTCAATACCATCGGTAAACGAAGCATTGGTTAAATTTATTGGTCGGTCGCTAACGTTTTTTATTTCAATAAACTCGTACTGCGAACCAGCAAATCCCTCTCCCTGTAAAGGGTTATAATGAATTTCGGAAATCTGAATTCCATAAACATAATCGTTAACATTAACCCGTAATGTTGCTACTGCACTCCACTCGGTGCCATCAAAAACACGGGCATTAATAATTGACGACTGCACTAAATTCAGCGCATATGACATGTCGCCGTTAACTGCCGAACTTGATATTGCCCCAGCGGCATCCCGGGGATCACTTCCATCGATAGTAAAGTAAATGCTTCCGTATTGATTTCCGTTCTCAACCCGTAAAACTCCTCCCGACTCGAATGTTACATTTGTGCTATCGACACGCTGATTTGCAACTGAGAAATACGGAGGGTCAATCTCGGGTAAAAGGCCGGCATCTTTTAACTGATCAATTACAATATCGGTTCGTTGAGGAAAGTAGTTGTTTAGTGTTCGTTCAACAATAGGTTCCCAGTGATCGTCTTTTGTATATCGTGTCCAGCTATTTAAATTACCCCAACGCACCGATTCGGCAATAATTGCTTTATCGATTTCGGAAATACGCGATTCAAAAACCGCGGCAGTTTTTTCTGGTGTAAGAATCCCGTTTTGATGATAGTATTTGTACGATCTGTCGGCAAATCGCATACGATAGTTTTCGTTTTCGGAAAGTTTATGGTGCAGCCATTGTGGGTTAAAAAGGCTGAAACTGTTTATTTCCATGCGCATATCGCCCGATATGTCTCCAATATTCACCCGATTTTCGCGCAAACCTATTCCCGGGCCTATCGCATCAATCAATAAGGAGTGCTCATTGTCGTGTGCAAAAAACCGAAATCCATCATTTTTACTGCGATTATAAATTGCATAAAAATTATTTATCGAATTGTTGTTACTAAATGCCGAAACCGGAGCATCAAAATTTCCGGTGTAAAAAATGATATTCATATAATCGATAAGATTATCTACATCAACCAAAACTTTTAAGGCAATATTTCGGTTTCCCTGAGCATCGAGCCCCATAAGTTTATAGTAATTTTCATCCGACTTAAAACCTTGTTGTGTAAGATTCCACACTTCGCGCCATACATCAACAGTACCATCAGTTGCTTCAACTCCGCTATCGCCCCGTTTAATTACATCATAGTTCGATTTATCGTCGCCAAAATACGATTCGGCATAGCGTGCTTCCGAACGCTCCTGGGTTTGATATAAGCCCCAGTATGCCCCGTTTAAATACAAATGATAATAGCGGCTGCGTGTATAGGGTTGATTCATCAACTTTTGAATATCGCGTGAAAACACATCGCGGTTAAAGGTTGCATATTGCGACTCGTTATCGGCACGATGCCACGAATAATTTTGCGAACATCGTAAATCAACTTTGTCAAACTCGTCAACACCTTCGTTGCCAAACAATGGATAATCAAGTTTCCCCTCGCCGTACTCTTTGCGGAAGAATAATCGGAAAGCATGTTTTGCAAACCAGTTGTTTCGGCTATATCCACCACGAATCCGCAATCCTGCATCAATCTGAAAACCTTTGGATCCATCGGGATTAATAAGCTCTACCGATGCAGGCCTTTCCCACTCGTAACCATCGTTGCTTGCATTTACATATATTCCGGCATTGCTACCAAAAAGGCTTTCGTTATCGCAAACAATCGATATTGTAGGGATATCGAGAAGAGCTTCGCTCATATAATTGCTATAACGCGAATCGTTGTAGATCTGCTCCGAGATAGTTAGATTTATTGTTTGACCGTTTACATCCCATTGCGGCCAGTCGTGTGCCGGTTTTTGTATTTGCTGATGCAATTTGTCGACAAAAATATAACTTGCTGTTACTGCGGGGCTAAAACTGTATCCTTGTTTATATGCTGCAGCACGCAATACAACTGCCGGAGTAGCTCCCCGGTTATTGTGGCTTTCGGGATCAATAGTTACTGTAACCGGAGAATTTGCCACAATGGCAGTTTCCGAATCTGCCGGATTTGAGCCATCGAGCGTATAATAAATACTCATTCCGCCAACAGGCGATGAAATAGTAACATCGAATGCCTGCGAATAAAAACCGTGAGCTACTGAAATTTTGGGTTTCTGTGCAGGAAATAAAACCAAAGGAGAACCAACAAGCCGTGCTGTCCCAAAATACGATGGATTTTGCCAGGCATCATCTACCTGAGTATGCCAGCTGATTTTCCGATCACGCTCACCACCATTATCATCATCCTGCACGTGTACGTCAATTCCCATCAGTTGATTGGTCTGTACAGCGTTTTGTTTTAAACCTGCCCATGTAAAACTTATTTCAAACACATAAGCGTCAGGAGTATCACTTTGAGCAAACTCAATTCCACTTGCAGGTGTTTTTGCACTGTATTGATTATCGTTCCACCGAAAAGTAAACTGGTAATCGGTATTGGTATACTCAATTTGTTTTTTATTGTTAATATCGAGATAGATTTCAATAGCATCGTCTTGCCACCGATCCTGTGAATCATTTATTTTACTATTATCGGTAACATGTACCAAAAAATATATTTTTTCGGCATCCCATACAACTTTAAACCACGCACTTAAATCATCATCGGCAGGACTATCTCCATTAAGTAAAGTATTTAAATACTGTGCTTGAAATTGCTCCCACAGCGGATCGATATCTCCATCAATTATTGGTGCAATATCGCTTACGTTAATCAAGAGTTCCGAATTTTCAGAAGAAATTTTGGTGTTTTGATGCTGACTAGCATTTAATGCAGAAAATATTGTATTATCGGTAACATTTACTTGCGCATAAACACGTGCAGAATTAGTAAGAATCACAACAAATAACAGATTAAAAATAATCTGTTGAAAAATATTTTTATTCATATTTTATTTCGATAAATAAACACACAACTTTGTGCATATGTAAAAAAAAAGGCTAAAATGCTCATCGCCAAAAATAAGCACTATTTAAGATAAAAATAAATTTTTTTTGTTCTTTATTTATCTTATTACAAATTATAACGCATAATACCTACAAAACCAAAAACTTAAGTTGCTATATATCTGCATATAAAAATCAATCATCACAAGTTCACCAAAATCGTATATTCAATTTGTAAATATTCGGCAGAAGTTAAAAAACCAATATATTATTCAACAACAAACCATGGTTCGCAAACACGCTTTAGAGTGTCGGTTCCTTGTGCCCACGATAGAAATATTCCATAATTTGTAATTGGAACCCCAACTGCCTTCAAATCACGCAATCGAGCCTGAAGTTTCCGATCCGAAATCATACAACCGCCACAGTGTATTATCATCGAATATTTTTCGAGCTGAGAATTACTCTGAAACTCACGGCCAAAATTAAAATCGACAAGTACACCGGGAAAACGTTTTTTAATAATTGCAGGGATTTGTACAGTTCCTATATCCTCTTGTATTCGTGAGTGGTTGCAAGCTTCGGCAATTAAAATCCGATCACCGTCAACTATACTATCCAGAGCACAAATACCATTGTAAAAATCAACAAGTTTTCCTCTACTTGTATAATGAATCATCATAATCGAAAACGTTGTTAAATCGATATTAGCAGGCACCCATTCACTCATAATGTCGATAGCCTGCGAATCGGTAATAATTGCATCGGGCTTTTTCGAAAACGAATGAATAAATTTCATGAAACGCTGATATTCTACACCTAAAGGGTTTTTACGCGCTTCCGACAAATCCATCCTATAAGTAACGGCACTTGCCCATTGACGGGTAATATATTCGGCAGCCATAGCTTGTGGGCGTAAAAACCTTCCCTCGGGTGTTTCATCATCCATTGGAATATTTAAAATGTAGAATCCATCTTTTTTCACAAAAGGGAGTAATTTCATATCGTGTTTTTCCGAATCGAAATTGCTTACTATAAAATCAAGCGCAAGAGCTCGTTTTGTTGAATCAACAACGCTCAAAGCAAGCCAGGGATAAAACTTTAATAAAGGAATTTTTTTTTCGACTAAAGGTATTTGGTTTATATGTATTGGGTCAAAAAGATTGTATATCACCAAAATTTGCTTGTTGTGTTCGCGGGCACGATCAATAATCATTTTTTCGGTATCGAAAACTGACGATTCGGGGCGAATAACAAGCAAAACAAGATCGCTCTCAACAAGAACTCTTATTGCTTTACTTTTTTTCTTTTCGCCAAGCTGTGAGGCTTCATCAAGTCCGGCAGTGTCGAACAATTTTACCGGCCCAAGCCCATGAAATTCGGCAAACGCAACCTTTGTATCGGCAGTAGTTCCGGGAGTTGAATCGATAATTGAGGTTTCTTGTTGCGTAAGTAAATTCATCAGAGAACTTTTTCCCGAATTCATTCTTCCCAATATGCATATGTGGTCACGTTCTATCATAATTCAGTTTTAATCAAAATTTTATAGTATAAAAATAAGAACATATTGCATGCAATATACTGCAAATGTAAACTTAGTTGAAATACCAAAAAAGCTTCATAAAAAGTTTTGAAACATCAATTTCATAATGTATTTTGCATGTATATTTTTCACTCTGTTTGAATAATTGTTTTAGTTTTGTACATTAAAGCGTGAAAATGAAAAAAGTAGCAGTATTTCCCGGATCGTTTGATCCTTTTACAGTTGGACACGAATCGGTACTACAAAGAGCCATTCCAATATTCGATGAAATTATCATCATGCTGGGGGTCAATAATCAAAAAAAATATTTGCTACCTATCGAAGCCCGAAAAGAAATTATTGAAGATTTGTTTTCGGATGAGCCCAATGTTTCGGTAGAAATATACAGTGGGCTTACTGTTGATTTTTGTAAGAAGGTTGGAGCTACTCATATACTACGAGGATTACGAACATCGGCCGATTTTGAATACGAAAGAGCAATTGCTCAGGTAAATAAAAAAATGTACAACAATATTGAAACTGTTTTTTTGCTTACATTGCCTGAACATACTCCGATAAATTCATCGGTAGTTCGAGATATTCTCAAACACAATGGCGATATTAGTATGTTTATACCTGAAAAAATAGATATAAAAAAATACCTGGGGAATGAGATTGATTAAGAGAAGCTTTATAATTGCTATTTTTTTATTAACAACAAATGCTTTATTGGGTGCCGAAATCATCATAAATAATGCTGATTATGCCGGTAGCTCATTTGCGTTTTATACTATTCGGAATTTTCTGACCGAAACGCAAGAAGTGGTTGGAGATGGAACAATTAATGAAAAGGGAGAATTAAACTGCAAAATTGATATCTCGGAGCAAATAGCCGTTTTTTGTGAATTTGGAGTATATAAAGGCTGGTTTATTGCCACACCCGGGCAAACATACGAACTCTTGCTGCCTCCCTTTATGGAAAAGAAAACATCAAATCCATATTTTAAACCCAAAGAAATTCACTTAGGCATAAAAAACAGTTCGGCTGACAATATCAACATGCTAATCAATAATTTTAACCGGCAATACAACCTGCAAATGAGTAAAAATATGCAGGAAATTCTATATCGCCGTTCGCTCGAAACTGCCGAGAAGGTTATTGAAACTCTAAAACAAAGCTTTCCGGAAACCGAAAATGATTATTTTGAAAAATATAAGCGCTACAAATATGCTACAGTAAAATATAACGCTTTAATACAAGAGCCACAACAGGTTTGGGAAGAGTATTTTATTGAAAAACCAATTTTATATTCACTGCCTGAATATGGCGAGTTATTTGTTAAACTTTTTGGATCGCACTTAAAATACGCAACACAACAAGTTGACGGACAGCGTATTATGATTATGCTCAACTCGGGGTCGTACGAACAATTAATTGATTGGCTTACCATTGAGCAACCATTTAATAAAGAAATGGCCGAAGCAATAATTATTAAAGGAATTAAGCCTCTGTTTTATTCTAAACGATTCAATACTGTTGGATTGTTTACAATACTGCAACGTATAACCGATACTTCGGAAAACGAAACACATCAAGCTGCAGCAAACCGTATTTTTAACGAGCTGGCACAAACTCAATACGGAACAATTGCTCCCGAATTGGCTTTGCTTGATATTAACGGAAACTGGATTAACTGGGACAGTTTTGATGGAAAATACGTGTATTTGTGCTTTACCCGCACCGACAATGTTAAATTTTTACCCCATAAAGAATTAATAAAAGATATTCAGAATAAATTTAAGGACGACCTGGCAATTGTTATTGTTATTGAAGACGACGATATTGAACAAAATGCCGACAAACTTGAAAGCGAGGAGTTTAAATGGACTGTTCTGCGAGGACAAACACGCCGCGAAATATACCGCGATTTCAATGTACGCATTATGCCTACCTACTTTTTAGTCGATCCACAGGGACGTATGGCCGGTTCGCAAGCTCCATGGCCCGATGAAAACTTTGAGATTCAATTCTCGAATATCCTTAAAGCATCAAACAATCAGTAAATCAATCCCTTTTTATGTGAGTAAGTTCGCTAACGAAGCATAAGTTTGATCAATAATTTGTTTTGCATCACACCATTTTACTTCGGTAATTTGCTCACTGGTTTGTGGTGTGGGTATTTCATCTCCGCTATATTTCATAACATACCAATAGGTCGGTTTCAAAACCAGCTTATTATTATGGTGTTTCGATTTGTAAACATGATAGCTAACAGCCTTAAACGAAACAATTGTAAGATTGTGTATACCGGTTTCTTCTTCCACTTCGCGAATTGCAGCTTCGCTACGACTTTCGTTTTTTTCAATTTTCCCCTTAGGCAAATCCCATACACCTAAACGCTTTATAGCCAACAGTTTTCCACTCTGATTGTATACCAAACCTCCTGCCGCTTCAATAATGATGAAATATTGCTGAATTAACGAATCAATTAACTCAGCCTGAACTACCTCAATGAATAAGTCAGAATGTTGGCCAAAATGAAAAAAATGATTACACGCATTTTCAAATTCAAAATAATTTGAAACCTTAACCCGATAGATATTTTCTGAAACAATAAACACACCACGGGGAGCTATAAAAACAATTCTGTCATTAAAAAAAACTTTGTACATTTGACGAAAATTTAAATCCAATAAACATGAACAATTATCAATTAGAGGTAGCAAAACGCTTACTGCAAATTAACACAATAAAAGTACAACCCACAAACCCATTTACCTGGGCATCGGGATGGCTTTCGCCCATATATTGCGATAACCGAAAAATTTTATCGTACCCCGAAACACGTGATTTTATTCGCGACTGTTTTACAAACCTGATTAAAGAAAAATATCCCGATGTTGAAATAATTGCCGGTGTTGCTACCGGAGCAATTGCTCACGGTGTACTTGTTGCACAGCAACTCAATCTCCCTTTTGTATATGTACGCTCGGCACCTAAAGATCATGGCCTCGAAAATTTAATTGAAGGCGATTTAAAACCCGGACAAAAAGTCGTAATTATTGAAGACCTAATTTCAACTGGAGGAAGTAGCCTTAAAGCTGCCGAAGCATTATCAAACTTTGGAGGAGATGTTCTTGGTATGATGGCGATTTTTACATATAATTTCCCTGTTGCCAAAAATAATTTCGAAAAAGCAGGATTAGAACTCCACACATTGAGTAATTATCAAACACTTATTCAGCATGCACTCCAAATGGGCGAAGTTGAACAGTCGGATATGGAAAGCCTAGAAAAATGGCGCGAAAATCCTTCTGAGTGGAATAAATAATTTTTAATAAATACGTATAGTTCTTTTACAAAAACAAAAATAAATGGGTGTTAGCAAATACGTTAGCCAGGTAAAGCATATTAATCAAAACAATCAAACTATATTTAACTTCCTTTCAGATTTTAATAATCTGGGGAAGTTTTTCAATAATTTTACCCTTGAACAACTATCGCAAAAAGTACCAGGAGCTTCGATAAATGACTTTAGTTCAGATGATGATAGTTGCAGGTTTAATATTTCAAAATTTGGAGAAGCAGGTTTCCGCATCATTGAACGTGAGCCGTATAAAACTATAAAAATTACAGGCGAAGGAAAAATTCCTTTTCAAATGTATATATGGATACAAATACTCCCTACAAGTGCGTATCAATCAAAAATCAGATTAACACTCCATGCCGATATGAGTTTTGTTATAAAAGCTATGATTGGAAAAAAAATGCAAGAGGGCGTTGATAATCTGGCTCATGCTTTAACAGTGCTCCCCTACCACTAAAAATTCAACTTCTTTAAAATGATATTTTCGTATATGCTTATCCTTATCGATAATTACGAGTCTGCCAATATTGTCAATTTCGCTTATATAGCCTTCAAAAGTGCCATTTTTATCTTTATACCAACACATTTGTTCTACCTGGTATAATCTTCCATAATATGTTTTATGAATAAAATCGTGCTTTCCATTACACAATTCCATATACCAAAAATCAAGCCTGTTAAAAAGCATCGTAAGTACCTGATCAACATCAATTTCACAACCAAACACTTTAGCCAATGAAACCGGATTAGGCAAGAGATCAGAAAAAATTGTTTGATTTACATTTAAACCTATACCTGCAACGGTAAGCCCCAGAGTGCTTCCGGTAATTGAATTTTCGATTAAAATACCGGCAACTTTTTTAGTATCAACATAAATATCGTTTGGCCATTTAATTTTAACATTACTACAGTAGGTTTTCACAACATCAGATACAGCCAAAGCAACAACTTTCGAAAGAATAAATTGCTGCTGCACCGGTAAAAATACAGGATACAGCACAACAGTCATCAATATATTTTTACCACAATCGCTTTCCCATATATTATTTCTTTGTCCTCGTCCTTTCGACTGACATTCTGCCATAAAAATTGTTCCTTCGGGGCAAGTGTTTTCAGAACAATATTTGGTGGCATAATTGTTGGTCGAATCAACATATGACAATTTAATAATTTTTTTACCTATAATATCTGCCATAAATTCAGATGCATTAATTACCGAAAAAGATTAAATTTGCAAAATAGCAACACAAATATATGGACAAAAACAAACAATCACATTCAACACCAAAATTAATAGAGTCAATAATTGAAGGAGTAAGCAAGAAAAAAGGAATAAATATATTAAAACTTGATCTGACACAACTCGAAAATACCGAATGCGATTATTTTATAATATGCCACGGGAATTCAAACACACATGTCGAAGCAATAGCACACTCGGTTGAAGAAACTGTACTTGAAAGCACAAATCAAAAAGCATGGCATAGTGACGGATATCGAAATGCACAATGGATTTTGCTTGACTATTGTGATGTAATGGTTCATGTTTTTCAGGCAGAATGGCGTAATCATTACGATATTGAAAGCCTTTGGGCTGATGCAAAAAGCACCAGTATTGAATCGAAATAATAAAGAAAAGATACAACAATGACTGAAAAGAAAAAAGAGAATATCACGAACAATTATAAGCCAAAACCCTCTTCGGGTAAGGGTAAACCAAAATTCAATTTCACGTATATATATATTGCAATAATAATTATACTTGGAATTCAGTTTTTTACTTCGGGAAAAAAAGCAGTGCAAACAACATGGTACGAAGTAAAACGAAGTATGGTTCAGAATGACGATATTGAAAAAATTGTTATACTTAACCGAAATGAGGCCAATATTTACCTTAAAAAATCGAGTTTCTCAAAATACAGCGAGAAACTGGGAAGCGGCTTTTCAAAACCCGACGAAATAGGCCCGCATTTCTTTTTTAAAATCGCATCGGTCGAAGTTTTTAACGACAATTTAAATGATGCTATTGAAGAGTATAATCTGCAGGAAATTCCAATTACATATGAAGACACTTACGATTGGAGTGGAATATTACAGATTTTATTTCCACTGGGTTTATTTATCTTTTTATGGTGGTATCTATTCCGCCGAATGAGCAAAAATGGCCCTGGTGGAGGTGGCGGAATTTTCAATGTTGGAAAATCACAAGCAAAACTTTTTGATAAAGACCAAAAAGTAAGCACCACCTTTAAAGATGTTGCAGGCCTGGCCGAAGCAAAGCAAGAAATTGAAGAGATAGTCTCGTTTTTGAAAAATCCCGAGCGATATACAAAACTTGGAGGAAAAATTCCTAAAGGAGCATTGCTTGTTGGCCCTCCCGGAACCGGAAAAACTTTGCTTGCCAAAGCAGTAGCCGGAGAAGCTCACGTACCTTTTTTCTCAATGTCGGGTTCCGATTTTGTTGAAATGTTTGTAGGTGTTGGGGCATCACGTGTTCGCGATCTTTTTAAACAAGCAAAAGAAAAGGCTCCTTGTATTGTTTTTATCGACGAAATTGATGCAATTGGCCGGGCGCGTGGAAAAAATCCCAACATGGGATCAAACGATGAACGTGAAAATACGCTCAACCAGCTATTGACCGAAATGGATGGTTTTGACACAAATTCGGGTGTAATTATTTTAGCTGCAACAAACCGCGCCGACATACTTGACCGTGCATTAATGAGAGCCGGCCGTTTTGACAGGCAAATTCATGTTGAATTGCCCGATTTAAATGAACGTAAAGCTATTTTTAAAGTACACTTAAAGCCGCTCAAAATTTCGGAATCAAACGATACCGATTTCCTTGCTAAACAAACACCGGGCTTTTCGGGTGCCGATATTGCAAATGTTTGTAACGAAGCAGCTCTAATTGCAGCCAGAAACAGCCACGAGGCAGTCGAAAAACAAGATTTCCTTGATGCCATTGATCGAATTATTGGGGGGCTTGAAAAGAAAAACAAAATTATTTCGGCTCAAGAAAAAGAAACAATTGCATACCACGAAGCAGGCCACGCAACAGTAAGCTGGCTTCTTAAACACGCGCATCCCTTAGTTAAAGTAACAATCGTACCGAGAGGTAAAGCACTAGGAGCTGCATGGTATCTTCCTGAAGAAAGATCGATTACAACAAAAGAACAAATGCTTGACGAACTTGCTGCTACATTGGGAGGACGTGCTGCCGAAGAACTAATATTTAATATGATATCGTCAGGCGCACAAAACGACCTCGAAAAAGTAACCAAACAAGCATATGCTATGGTTTGCTACTTTGGAATGAGCGATAAAGTTGGAAATATTAGTTTTTATGATTCAAGCGGACAAAGTGATTATAGCTTTACAAAACCTTATAGCGAAAAAACAGCAGAACAAATTGATCAGGAAATCAAAAAGCTGATTGAAGATGCATATATCAGAGCTAAAAAAGTTTTAAAAGAAAATGCTGAAGGACACAAAATCCTTGCTAAACGTTTGCTCGAAAGAGAAGTATTGTTTTCGGAAGATTTAGAAGAAATTTTTGGTGCCCGAAAAGGAATGAGTATTCCGGCAAAAGAATCAAAAGAAATAATTGATAATAATGAAATTCAGATTGACCATAAACCTAAAAATGCAGAACAATAAATCTTTCTGAGTGCAATCAGTCAGCTAAAGTTTAATCAACAATAAATACATCTCTATATTTTGTTACCGAACAATTAAAACAATTGTTCGGTAACTTTTTATTTGTCAGGCAAAAACTAAATAATCAATAAGTTGTAGAAAAAAAAAATTAATCATCAGAAAAATTATAAATCTGATATTCCTTTTTTTCATATATTGATTAAAAAAAGTAACAATTAAACTCTAAAAGTCATGGAAAAAGGATGGAAACAAGTATTTTTGTCTGGAGAAACATACCAGGCCGAAATCGCAAGAGAACTTCTTGAAAACAATGGGATTAATTCTGTTATACTAAATCAAAAAGACTCTTCGTATACAGCGTTTGGAAATATTGAACTCTATGTAAATGAAGCCGATGAAAAGAAGGCTCTTGAAATACTAAAAGAACTTAAAAATTGAAACAACTTTTAATACGCACATTATCAGGAATAATATATGTTACACTGACAATTGGTAGTATCCTTTTAGGAAGGTATACATTTGGAATTCTATTTGCTTTCTTACTCATCTACACATTATTCGAGTTTTATCGTATTTGTAAAATCAATGGCAATAACCCTCAAATAACTTCCGGAATTGTTGCTGCCCTGTATCTATTTGTTGCTTTTTTATTATACGAATCGCCTATGTTTGGCGAAATTGTTTTTTTAGGATTAATTCCTCTTTTAATAATGATTGCAGTTATTGAGATATTTAAAAACAAAAAAAAACCTGCTCAGAATATTGCCTATACCTTACTGGGAATTATTTATATCGGCCTTCCGTTTTCGGTTTTACATTTTATATCAACTCCATTTGATGCCACACCAACAACATACACCCACATTTATTTAATAGGCCTATTTGTAATACTCTGGGCAAACGATTCTGGTGCTTATTTATTAGGAAGCACTATGGGGCGCACAAAAATGATTGAACGGATTTCGCCAAAAAAAACCTGGGAAGGAGCAATTGGCGGAGCAATTGGTGGAACAGCAGCCTCAATTATTTATTTTAGTTTCATCGACACTGTAAATATTCAACAAGCCATTATTATTGCAATATTCACAATAATATTTGGAACATTTGGAGATCTTACCGAATCACTTTTTAAACGAAGTTTTGGCACTAAAGATTCAGGAACACTTCTCCCTGGACACGGTGGCTTACTCGACAGATTCGATAGTATGCTTTTTGCTGCTCCCGTTTATTATACATGCATTTCAATTATCTTAAATTGATTTTTTGAACACAATAAAGTTGACTATCTTGCATAATAAAAGTTAGTAATTTGCAAGTGCATTTGTTTGTTAAAATTGTACAGCTAAATTTTGAATCAAATGAGAATACATAAAGAAGGAAGAATAACATTGCTCATAATAGCAGTATTCATTTTAGCAATAAACTTTATAGTAATAAAGGGATTAAAAAACGAATACCTAATTTACCCGGTAGCAGCGGCTTCACTTTCATTATATGTATTTAATCTGTATTTTTTTAGAGTACCCAAAAGAGATGCAATAAACGACAGCAATGCGATAATGTCACCATGCGATGGAAAAGTTGTTGTAATTGAAGAGGCTTTCGAAGAAGAATTTTTACAATGCAAAACATTAAAAGTTTCAATATTTATGTCGCCACTCGATGTACATATGAACTGGTATCCGGTTAACGGAAAAATACTCTATAAAAAGATGCACAAAGGTACCCATTTGGTTGCATGGGCTCCAAAATCATCAAGCGATAATGAACGTTCAACAGTTGCAATCGAAACTCCTCAAAACCAAAAAATTGTTGTTCGACAAATTGCCGGTGCAGTTGCACGACGTGTAGTTTGCTATGCACAGAAAGATAATTGCATCGATCAAAACGGCCATTTAGGATTTATCAAATTTGGATCAAGAGTTGATTTGTTTTTACCACTAAATACCGATATAAAGGTAAAACTCAATCAAACAGTAATTGGAACACAAACAGTAATTGCACGATTTAAAAATGACAAATAAGCAACACAATAAATGGTTTGCATTTATTCCAAACTTCATCACTACACTGAACTTAATTTGTGGCACTGCAGGTTTATTCTTCGCTTTTAATCACCACCTTGACTTTGCTTTTTTACTAATGCTTTGTGGAGCCTTATTTGATTTTACTGACGGCTTTGTAGCACGTGCTTTAAACGTTAGTGGTGAATTAGGAAAACAACTCGACTCATTAGCCGATGTTATTACCTTTGGGGTTTTACCGGGTGCAATGGTCTTTAGTTATCAGTACTCAATAATTTTCAGCAATATCGATTCTGTAAATGAAATAAACATTTTGCAATGGATCATATTATTCAGTGCATTGCTCATACCTGCTTTTTCGGCTTTACGCCTTGCAAAATTCAATATCGACAGCCGCCAATCAACTTCTTTTATAGGCTTACCCACTCCTGCAAATGCTTTGCTTTTTGCCTCAGTAACATACGCGGCAAATAATTACCCGAATAAATTAACCTCTTTTCTCAGCAATTCATATGTTTTGTTTTTTACAACAATTATTTTTTCACTTTTGCTTATAAGTAATCTCCATTTATTCTCTCTAAAATTTAAATCATTCAATATTCGTAAAAATATTATCCGTTATATATTTTTATGCATTGCCATCATCTTTATTTTGATTTTTAGAATCACTGGAATTTCACTCACCATTTTTGCTTATATCATTCTATCAATTATTGATCAGTATATGAATAAACAAACATTAACTGTCAAATAATTCATCGAAATTTCAAGGTACCGGTATTTTCATGCTTTATATTTTTCCAGATTTAGCTTTTTTAAGAAATAGAGTGTGTGCGTGTGATCTGTGCCAAAGCACAATTATACTCAACCCTCATTAAGCACTTTCAACGTCCTTTATTTACTCCCCTGTTAAAGCACACTGCAACAACTAAAGTACAATTGTCGCCTACTGTTTCCGACTGCCATTACACTCTACACCTGGTACAAATAAAAAAAGCCCGACTCAGTTAAGAATCGGGCTTTGGATAAGTTGGCGGCGACCTAC
>CAZARW010000009.1:38804-61726 GCA_964487645.1 uncultured Prolixibacteraceae bacterium | reverse complement strand
CTACGACCTACGGATTAACAGTCCGCCGCTCTAACCAACTGAGCTACTAGGGAATATATTTGGTTCATTTCAAAAATCTATAAGTTTTGAACCATAACTTACCGATTAGTCCCTGTGTCACTTTGCCGCTCCCTGCCTGCCGGCAGGCAGGTAACCAACTGAGCTACCAAGGAATATTATTTTATGAACGTTTGTCCTTGTTTCGAAAGGCGATGCAAAAATAGAAAAGGTTTTATTATCGCCAAAACATTTCAGAAAAAAAATCGCAAGTGCAGCAACAATCTTTAATTAATCATGTCGAAACCACAATAAGGAATCAGCACATCGGGAATTTTGATTCCCTCGGGAGTTTGGTTGTTTTCGATAATAGCTGCAACAATACGCGGTAATGCCAGTGCACTTCCGTTAAGGGTATGTGTAAGTTCGGGTTTTTTCATATCCTTGCCTTTGTATCGGCATTTTAAGCGGTTGGCTTGAAACGATTCAAAGTTTGACACTGAGCTAACCTCGAGCCAGCGTTCCTGGGCTGCCGAGTACACTTCAAAATCGTAGGTCATGGCCGAAGTAAAACTGATATCGCCACCACAAAGACGTACAATACGATAAGGAAGATTGAGCTTTAAAATTAGGTTTTCAACATGAGCTACCATTTCGTCGAGTTGTTTATACGAATTGTCGGGATGAGCAATTTGTACAATTTCAACTTTATCGAATTGGTGCAATCGGTTAAGTCCACGCACATGTGCGCCCCACGAACCGGCTTCGCGGCGGAAACATGGTGTGTAGGCTATGTTTTTTATAGGCAGTTGCTCTTCGTTAACAATAACATCGCGATAAATATTGGTTACAGGTACTTCGGCAGTAGGTGCCAAATACAGGTTGTCGGTTGTTGCGTGGTACATCATTCCTTCTTTATCGGGAAGCTGACCGGTGCCAAAACCCGAATCTTCGTTTACCAAAATAGGAGGCATTACTTCGTTGTAACCTGCTTTTTCGCCTTCGTCGAGAAAGAATGAAATTAACGCACGCTGCAATTTTGCCCCTTTGCCTTTGTATACCGGAAAACCTGCTCCGGTAAGCTTGGTACCCAATTCAAAATCGATAATATCGTATTGTTGGATAAGATCCCAGTGAGGTTTTTTATCGTTGTATAGCGAAGGAATTTTTCCGCCTTTTTTTATTTCAACATTATCAGCTTCCGACTTACCGGGAGCTACAAGTTTATTGGGAATGTTGGGTATTTGCACCAACAAGCTGTTTACTTGCTTATCTATTTCGGCAAATGATGCATCAAGCGTTTTTATTTCGTCTTTTAAGTCCGAAGTTTTTTCTTTTACAGCATTTGCTTCATCAATTTTTTTCTCTTTGTATAGTATGCCTATTTGTTTCGACAAGTTGTTCATTTCGGCTTTAAGCTTGTCAACCCCGGCTTGGGTTTCTTTACGCTTATGGTTTAAGTCGATTATTTGATGTACGATTTCGGAAGCATCAAAATTTTTAATTTTTAGCCGATCAATTACCAAGTCGCTGTTTTCCTGAATAAATTTTACTGTAAGCATCGTTTTCTGATTATTAAGATAAACAAGCCACAAAAATAGAAAACTGAAGTGTGAAAAGAGATATTTTTATCATTTTTTTATTTATCGAATAAAATGTCAGCTAAACATTGATAAAAACACAGAAAAATCTTTTTCAGCTAATTGATTTAAAAATCATTTTTGCATTTAATGCTTCGGTTTTATGCTCGATTATTGGCCGGGGGTATTTTCCTGCAGTACAATCTTCTTTTTCGATATTGTGTATTTGTTGTGCACTCAGATGTTTCAGTTCGGGCAACCATTTTTTAATGTATTTACATTCAGAATCGAACCGCCGTTGCTGACTCCAGGGATTGAAAATTCTGAAATAGGGTTGTGCATCGCAGCCGGTTGAGGCGCCCCACTGCCAGTTGCCATTGTTCACAGCCGGGTCGTAATCGGTTAAATGGTTGGCAAAAAAACGCTCGCCCCAACGCCAGTCGATGTGCAAATCTTTGGTAAGAAAAGAAGCCACGATCATGCGCACACGATTATGCATATACCCGGTGGTTACCAATTCGCGCATTCCGGCATCAACAATGGGAAATCCGGTTTCGCCTTTGCACCAGCGTTCAAATTTTTGTTCATTGTGGCTCCATTCAATTTTATCATATTTTTCGCGGAAAGCATTGCCCAGTACGCGAGGAAAATGCCACACGATGTGTGTAAAGAAGTCGCGCCAGTACAATTCATTAACCATCGGGTGTTGCTTCTCAAAATATGAAACAAGTTTTTGATAGGTTTCGCGGATCGATACAGTGCCAAATTTGTGATGGGCCGATAGCAAGCTGGTTCCCTGAACCGATGGCAGTTCACGCCGGGTTTCGTAATCGCCCATGGTTTCAACTTGTTCCAGTAATTTTAACCCTTCGGTACGGCCACCCTTGACTAATAAATTTTGGTTGTGGCTTTTGATGAGCGATTTTGGAGAATGAAAAGAAGCCGGGACGTCAATTTTTTGGTTGTAATAATTCGGATACAGGTTGTGCACCGGTTCTGATATGGTATTTAGACGGGCTTTTTTCATAAACGGTGTGAAAACCGTGTATGGCTTACCATCATCTTTATGAACCATTTCTGGTTCGTTAAGTAAAGCATCGGCATAAACATTGAGCTCAACATTGTGTTTTTGGCAGACTTTTGAAATTGCTTCGTCGCGTTTGCGGCTAAAAGGGGTGTAGTCGCGGTTAAAAAAAAGGGCACCGGGTTTCAGCTTTTCAATAAGTTGTGATATAACTTCTTGGGTAAGCCCTTTAAAAAAGTAAAGTTGCGAGCCTTTCGCTTTCAGTTTTTGATCAAGTTCTATCAGCGAGTTGACCATAAACTCAAAAGAATTATGCCCGCGATACGGGTTGTCAAGCTGTTTTTCATCGAAAATAAAGACTGGCACAACCCGTTCCGACTTATCGAGTGCAGCCATAAGTGCCGTATTGTCGTTAAGGCGTAAATCGCGCCTGAAAATATGGATGGATACAGAAAATGGTTTCATATACGTCTGGTAGTTAATCTGCAAGCTGTTTTTGGAAATAAACGTTATTCTTTTTCTCCGACTATATTAAAAATTTCTTTTTTGAGTTTTTCACTAATCCAAACTTCTTTTTCAGTCAATTCGTCTAGCAATGGCTTTAATTCTTTTATTAAGCCTTCATGTTTTGCTTTTATAAGAATCCCAATTGTTCCTGTAACTTTCAATTTTGCATGTTTTGCATGAAATCTACCAAGTTTTTCATCAAGTACTATTAAGTCAGCATATAATTCAGTTGCTAATACAATTGCTTCAGCTTCACCTGCATCTAAATCCAGAAAATACGCAACGGCCTGCTTGTCTTGTATTTCAACAATATTTATCCAACTTAGTCTAGATAAATCTTTGTAGTACCCTTTTGATTTACCTGCTTCAATCTCGTTATATACTGCAGTTGGAATATAAATCTGCTTATAAAGTTTTTGTAACAATTCCAACCGATTTAGTTTTAACAGAGATATAATCGGAGTTGTATTTGAAACAATCTTATGCATTTGCGATATCTTCATTTAAATCATCAGCATCGTATCCTCCAAGAACCGACACATTATATTTGGCAAGTAAATCAAGAAAATCAAGTCTTGACAATCCTAAAACCCTTGCAGCAACTCCAGATGAAACTTTACCAAGTTCATATAACTTAACTAAAGAACTCGTTTTCATTTCTAACTCAAAATCTTTGCCGCTAAGTTTTAGGGTGTTTGCTAATGATTCTGGATATTCTATATTTATTATTCCTTTCATACGATTAAAACTTTTATTTTCAATGGTATAGTATGCCTGCCTGTCGGCAGACAGGGAACTAGCATGTTTTTAATCATTCTTTTGGATGTCAATTTTTTACATGCTCGTTTCATATTCGTTAAAATTTTACAAATCTTTCCATGCTTCGTCTTCTTCAGGTGATAGCCAATCTTTAGCAAGATTTTCTTCTGATAAAAGCATTGTTTCATAGGCACTCTCCTCTTCCCATACTTCATTGTTTACTTTCGTATGATTTTCTTTAATCGGTATATCTGAAAATTTACTTCTCAAATATTTTAGAAAAGGAAAATATTTATTATCAGGTATATTTAAAACCAGCTGTCGCATTACAATAATTTTTTAATTCTATACAAAAATACTAATTTATTTAATTTAATATATTGAAATATAGCACCTAAGATAATTCTTTTTGCTTAACTCTAATATTAAATAACATAAAATCCTTTGGTAAAGTTGGGTAAAACGTCGATTTTATTTTTTCAGTATTTTCATCATTTTACTTACATCGCTGCTTTGTATCATCAAAAAATACATACCGCTTTGCAATCCTGAAATATCGGTTGTATTCTCACGGTTCAGCAATATTTCTTTTAACAGAAGTTTCCCGGTTTGGTTGTACACCTCGGCTGAAATAAGCGGTTCATCAGATGAAATATTAAGAATATTATCTGCCGGGTTTGGATACACCTGAATCTCGGATGAAGCAGTGATCTCGTCAATGCTGTTTTCGGTTGTGTATTGAAATTCGGGGTTGGGTGATGATTTTGTGCATTTAAAGAGGAAAGTATGCGTTGCATCAGATCCGCTATATGTGTTAAAAACTACTGAATAAACTGGATCAGAAATTTGTGCATTTGGGAACTTCTCGGGTAGCAATGCGAGGCTTATTCCGGTTTGAACGGCTTCCTGCCACGAAGCAAATGAGGAGTGTTGATTGCCATTGCGGATGTCGAAATTTTGATAATGAGCACTGGCTCCAAAGTAATATTCTGAATCGTCGTATATATTATGATCCAATTGAGAAAGCACCGGATCGTTTTTCACAAAATCAACTATAATTTGATAGTCGGATTTTTGCATGGTAAAACTAAATTCGGTATCACCAGACAACGAGTTGTTTTCAGGTGGATGGTTGCCGGTTTCTTCATAAATATACAAGCTGGTTTCATAAGCATAATGGTCGGACAATTTTATGCCGGTACCACTAATTGTCATATTGCGGTATAGCGAGGGTAAGTATGCAAGTTCATCAAACAGTTCATCCGAAATGAGTGTATGTTCAATGCCATTATTTTTATTTCCGCCGGCATGAACATAGTCAACAATACCATCATCATCTTCATCGTTATACATTCCCCAATCGGTAATTTCACCCAGTGCGCCCGAAGCATCGGCAACATTAAAATCGCCGGTTAATACCACGTTGTTTGTGCTAAAATTAACATCGAGCAGCTTTTTTAGCAGTTCCATTGAGCTTGCGCGCCTGTTTCGTTCGTTGTCTCCTGCCATAGCTTTTAAATGGAGGTTTATGAACATGTAGCGTTGTGTTTTCCCGTTTATAGTAACATTAGCATCGAGTAAAAAAGGCAATCGGCCCGAGCCAAAATCAATTGATGAGCTTTCGTTTTGTAGCAATGCCGAATCGTTATTCACTGTTACTGTTTCGTTTTTCCATATATATGCCAAGCATTGAGGAGGGAAGTCAGGATTTTCGTCGTCCCAATAAAAAGAATGAAACTCGCTGTAAATACCCGAATAAGTTCCTTCGCCGGCTAATGCATTCATTTTGTTTAAAAGATCAGTTAATGCATTTCCTTCTGAATTGACAATTACTTCTTGTAAAGCAAATACATCGGCATTATGACTCACAAGTTTTTCGGCAATTCCGTTTATTTGTTCCATGCGATCGCCGTATTTGTAGTCGTTCATTTGAGGTGCGCCCATCCAGCTTACGTTCCAGTTTACTATGTCGAGTGTGTTTTCGCGTGTGAAATCATTTTCGTTGAGGGGAGTAATGTTTTCGATGGGGTTGCTTGCTTGTTGGTTTACAACAATATTGTTTAAATCGTAGCCTGTATATTGGCCAAAAGTGCTGTGTGAAAAAGCAAGAACAAAAATGCTTAATGCAAATAGAATAATTTGTTTCATACTATTAAAGCTTTTATTTTTAAAGGCATAGTATGTAACTCGCATGTTTTAATTATCCTCTTAGATGTCATTTTTTTACATGCTCGTTTCATAAAATTTATCCCCTGTTGTAATATTAAATAGTAAAAGCTGCTCTATGTGAACAGCTTTTACTTTTAAAAGTTTTATATGCTAATTATTTTTTAATGAATCGGGTAGTCTTATTGTCCGATCGTAAAAAGTAAATACCATTTGAGAGAGACGAAACATCAATTTTATTGATTCCGGCTCTTTTAAAATCAACAACCCGCCCTGCAATATTCGAAATTGAAATGTTGCTGAAGTTGGCTCCATCGACATACAAAAAGTTTTGAGTTGGGTTTGGATAAACCTTTAAACTGTTTGATAACTGGGTTTTGTTTATTGAATTTGTTTCCAAAGCAACAATGTCGTCGGCCGAGCGTGGGCAAATGCGGTAATTATCGTATGTATATGTAATAACTCCGGTAATGTCGTATTCGGTTCCCTCTTGGTAGTTTACAGCATTAAATAATTCGTCAAACACTTTGTATTCAACACCATCTTTTGTGGCAATTAAAAAAGCGCGGCTATCGTCCGAAGTATCTTCAGTAAATGTAGCTCCTTTAAGCGAAACCAGTACACCCTCGAGTGGTTCGGTAATCGCTTCGGTTATGAGAATTGGGTCGGGCAGGCTGTTTCGACTCGAAATAACTTCGAGTTTTGTTGCCTCAATTTCGGTTAATCCGAAATATTCGGCAACAGTACCTGTAATTTGAACTTTATCTCCCAGAGATGCAATAATCCCACTATTGGGATCATAAACATAGATACCATCCCATTCACCGTCTCCATCTTGTACATAAATTTTGTTGTGGCTGCTGCTAACAGCAAAACCTGTAACAATACCTTCAATAATCACAGTTTGGTCAAGCAAAGGCGATTCGTCGCTGCTTGAAGGGTCGTCAACATATTGAATGTCGGCTATTGGAGTAATTGAAGCTTCCATTACAGTAACCGCAATAGTCCAAACTGACGAAAGTTCTGTGTTTTCGGCAGTTACTGTGTATTCAAAATTGCTTGAGAAGTCAACCGTTGCACCTATTTCGGGATCGATTGTTGCGCCTTCCGAAATGCTGATTTCGGGGGTAAGAGCAGTAACATCGGTTCCGGGAGCAACAATAATGCTGATTGTTTTTGCAGAGTAATCAAACTCAGCTTCAGCAACTTGTTCGTCAAATGAGAAGGCAAGAATGTCTGATTTATAATTGCCTGCTTCGCTTTCAAAAACACTAAATACAGGATCGGGGCCGGCTTGGGTGCAAACAAATATAAAGTAATCGGTTAAAGTATTGCCTCCATCATAATACTTAAAATATACGCTAATAGTATCTTCGGTAGTTGCGTCGGGATACGTTGATGGTAAAACTGCGAGTTCAACCGATTCTTTAACAGCATCCTGCCAGCTTGCAAAGGTTTCACTATCCCATTTGCCTTCTCTGAAATCGAAGTTTTCGTAATAGGCCGATGCTCCGTAATAGTCGTCGGTATTTTCTGAGTATTCCGAAGTATTGGTACCTTGATCATTTGAATAATCAACAATGAGTTGATATTCGTTTTCAGCCATATTCAGAACTGTTGATGCTGCGTAGGTAAAATTTATGAGTCCTACTGCAATAATAAGTGTAAGTAATTTTTTCATATTTTCTGTTTTTTGTAATTGGTTATTTCTTAAATATACTAACTAAAACTATGTATCAAAAATTGTATTATTCAGCAACAGGTCCTTCAACCAGAGTAAATTCCGGATTAGGAGCTGATTTGGTGCATTGAAATTTAATGTAATAATTTGATGCCGGAGCTCCGTAGGCTACAAAATGCACTAAATAAAACATATCAATTCCCTTGTATTGTGTTTGAGCATCGGGATATTTTGCAGGTAGCAGTACTGAACCAATAGCTTCGGTAATGGCTTCTTCCCACGATGCAAATCCGTCGTAGAAGTTTCCTCCGCGGGTATCAAAATTGGCGTAATATGCGCTGGCTCCGTAATAATACTCCGAATCGGCATAAGTGTTTCTGTCTAACTCCGACAGTACCGGGTCATTTTTAACGTACGCAGCAATTAATCCGTAATCATCACTTGTCATTGTAAAATTAACTGTTGGATCAAATACCCATCCGTTTTCGGTAGCTGCATATGGTTCAGTTATTTGGCGTATAAAATCGTACGACGATTTCCATGAGCCTTGTTTATATGTTAACTGATCGGCCAGTGTATGCGTTTGTTTTTGCGAATCGACATAGTCGTATAAAAAGATTATTTGCCCTCCTTCGGTTTTTTTCATTGGATATTTTATGCCTGCATAATTGGGTAAATAATCTGAGGCCGGAAAATCGGGTGTAAAGGCCGATATATCGGATGAAAACCCCATGCCGTAATAATCGGATTGGTTGATGTAATGGATGCTGTTGTTTTTTGTCCAGTCGCTTCCGTCAAAGTCATAAAAATCACGAACAGCATAAGGAGTTTTGCCATCAACCTTAAAACCGTACGAGCCAACTTTAATGTTGCCAATACCCCAATATGGAGCTGCACTTGCTGTTGATACATATTTGAACGCGATATGAATTTTCTTCCCGTCGAATGAGCTGATGTCAATTACATCAGTATCGATATAGTTGTTTTTATTTGAGCCTTCAACTTCGGGAAAAGGAGTGATTTCAACCCATGTGGCATCATCCACATTTTCACCGTCAAAATTTTCTGATATTTGAATCGAAAGCGTGTTTCCTTCGTTATATTCAATTCCGTGGCGTAAGCTCAGGTGAGTATTTGATACTCCGCCAAGATTTATTGTCTGAGTAATCAGCCAGTCTTCGTTAGGATTGTTTTTTGTCCCATCCCAACCTTCAATTGATGCAGACCCCTCGTCAATACCAATAAATTTCCATTGTTGATTTCCTTGTTTATCAATTAGAGTGAATAACGATTCATCGTCGAAATTGCTTTGCCACACAGGATTTATGGCATAGCTTGAGTAATCAATTTCAGGTTTTACATCCGAAAACATGTAGCTAACCATGTATGTTGCGCCTGCCGATGCAGTGTCGATTTGTTCTTTTAATATTTGCGGAAGATGTTTTTCGGGGCCAAAAACAGGGTATAAATACCCGGCGGCCAGTACATCATCGTTTATACTTTGGTAGTCGTCCGAAGTAAGCATGTATTTGGGCAGCTTTGTATAGCTCTGTAAATTGTCGGGCATTTCGCCACTATAATTGTACGATATATCGGCATACGTTCCGGCTCCAAAGTTTGGAAACTTGTTGTTTAAAAACAGGGGAACATATTGTGCTGCCGGAACAGTTTCAGTGAAATACCGGTTATTATTAATAAAATCGATATTTACTGTATCGTCGGGATAAATATAAAGAGCAAGATTTGTAAGAGTTGAAAAATCCTCGTTGCTTAAAGTGTATTCAATTTGTTTATTGAGTTTGTTGTCTAATGCATCGAGTTCATCCTCTAATGGATTTATAAGATTGCACGACGAAAAAACGCCGAACAATACGATGGTTATATATTTTAAATACTTCATAATAAAGCTTTTTATGATATTCATTTTCAAAATTAATATCTGATTTTCATTCCAATTGATATAGTGCGGCCGTATCCAAAGTAATATCCGCGTCCTTCGATAGCATCGGCAATGTAAATAGTGTTAAAAACATTGTTTATGTTACCATAAAGAGATGCTTTAAACGGGCCAAAGTCAAAATTGTAATACATGTTCATGTCGATTAATGCATACGAGGGAATACGTTCGGCATCGACACCTTCGTTTTGAGGCCTCACTCTCGAGTCGAGATCAAAAGCGGCAAAAAGACGGTCGTAGTAATACATGTCGGTTCCGATTTTGAGCCCCGGCAATACCTCGTAATTTATACCAACCGATGCTGTGCTTTGGGCAGCATCGGCAACGTGTATTCCTTTTAAGTAAAGAGCATTGTACTGGTCAACTAAAACCTGGTCTTTATAAATATTTACAGTGTCAACATTATTGCTCCAAATCCAGTCGCCTAATGAAAACATTCCGTTAATATTGAGTTTCTCGATTGGTTCGTACACAAAATCAAATTCAACACCTGTGTGGCGGGCATTTACTCCTTCGATATTGAAAATCAGATATTCGTCGGGTGTAGTTGCAGTAGGATCCTGAATTGTTCCCGAGGTAGTTTTGTCGTTCCACTGTGTAAAATATGCATTAACGTTAGCCGTAAAGGTACTGCTTCGATATCCGTATCCTATTTCGGTGCTGTATACTTTTTCGTTTACAGCAGTTGGATTTATAAGGTTTTTATAGTTTTGAAAAGCAGTGCTGAAATTTGGTTGTCGTTGCATATAGCCTCCGTTAACAAACACATTGTGGTGGTTGTTAATGTTGTAGTTAGCACCTGCTTTAGCCGATACTCCTATAAAATGACGCCATTCGGTTACCTGGTCAACAGTGTAGGCTTTGGTTTCGAAAACCGAGTTATAGCCTTTCATGTATTGTTGATGATTGCTTTCCCATTGTTCAACTAATACAGGATCGTTTTCCAGTTCGGTTTTAAATTCATCGGTAAAATATTGTGCAAAATCATAACGACGGTACGAGCGGTTTGATAAAGTTGCTGAAACAAATGCCGAAATTTTATCATCGTTATATTCGCTTTGCAAAAATAAACCTTCCCACAGTACTTCTCCATCGTTGTCGTAATTAATTACACCACCCTGACGCACCGGCCGGTTGTGAAAATTTACTGCATCGCTGTTGGCGCGATCGTATACAAAATCGGCACCAAAAAGGTCGTCGGCCTGTTGCCAGTGTTCGCCGTAGTAGTACCGTAGGTCAACACCGGCAAGGTAGTCAAAGTTTCCAACTGTCTTTTTTAATGTTGATAATGCTCCAAACCACCTGTGGTTATTGTACGAGTTTTGGTAATACATTCCTGCGCCGTTTCCATTTGCTGCATATTCGAGATTCTCCTGATATGCTTTATCCCAATCAATCTGTCCTTCTTCGTTAAAAGTTAACGATACTTCATTTTCGGTAGAATAACCACCGCCACCAACACCATACGATCCGTATACCGACGAACTGAGATATGTGTCGGGGTCGATATCGAAATAGTGGTTTAAAATGGCAACGGGTTTATGATAAAAGTTGGTTGAATTACTGTAAAACTGTCCGTTTAAGTATCCCCAGTCTTCGTTGTAACGGTGTCCGTCTTTGCGGTTTTTTAATACATCAAGGCTCATCATTCCGTATCGTTGTGCGTGTTCTTGCGGTGCACCAAACACAGTAAAAGCCAACTGATGGCGTTCGTTTATTTTTTTTGCAACATTAAAAAAGTACGAGTATCCTTCAAAAGGTGTTCCTTGTACATAGCCATCGCCTTTGGTTTTAGAGAACATCATGGTAACAGCCCAATTTTTCTCGGTTAATCCGGTTGAGAATGTAGCTCCAATTTTTTGGTAATTGTTGTTTCCCATGTTATAGAAAACACTGCCTCCTTTTTTGCTGTCGGTAGTTTTTGTAATTACGTTAATTGTTCCACCAACCGATGGAACTGCAATTTTTGAAGCACCAATACCTCGTTGAACCTGCATGGTACGTGTAACATCCGATAGGCCTGCCCAGTTTGACCAGTATACGCGGTCGTTTTCCATTCCGTTTACCGGCATACCATTAATTAATACGGCCACATTTTCGCTGCCAAAACCGCGTATACGTACATCGGCATCGCCAAAGCCGCCGCCACGTTTTGTTGCATAAACTCCGGGAGAACTTTTCAGTATTTCAGGAAACTCTTGTGTCCCCAATTTCTCTTCAATCTGAATGGGTTTAATGTTTGTAACTGCAATAGGTGTTTGCCGATCGATTGCAATATTAGCCAATACGCTAATTTCGTTGAGGCCTATTGCATCGGTTTTTAATTTTATTACCGACAAATCAATTTCTTTTTGCCCGGGTTTATCAAGTTTAATTTTCATGTCTTGATATCCGATAAATTTTATTTCAAGCGAAAAAGCTTTTTCGGGAAGCCTGTTGAGCATAAAACTTCCGTCAACACCGGTAACGGTTCCCCGTGTGGTTCCTTCGAGTATTACGGTGGCCCCAACCAGTGGTTCCTCGGTGTTTTCGTCTAATACAATTCCGCGTACACTAACTTGTGCAAACGTTGCGAAAGACACTGATAGTAAAAATAATAAGGTAAAAATTTTTTTCATAATCTGCTGTAATTTATGTGGCGTAAAGATACCTTGTATGTTTTTTTTAAAGTTTAATTTCACATTAAGTTTTTTTGTTTTTAAATATACGGTATGCTTGTTTTATTAAAAACATATAACTGCATTTGTTTTAAATAAAATAAAAAATAAAAGTACTTTTTCTCGATGTTTCCTAAAAAGACTATAATCATGTTTTATAAAAAATAAACCTGTAATGTTTCAGAAATATAAAACCTGTTAAAGCCGTTTTTGTTAAAAAAATTGTGATATAATTTTCAGAAAAACTCTTTTTTTATGCTTTTTGATTATTTCAAATCAACCCTTTTGCTTTTGAGTGTGTATTTTAAATCGCCCATAAAGGGATTATAAATTTTTATGGGATTTTGTCCTAAGTGCAATATTTTTGCTATATTGTGCAGCCCTTTTAGTTCCATCAGTATTAATAATTTGAGAGGATGATGAGAAAGATATTTTATACAGCAATACTTGTTGTATTTGTTGCATTGCAGGGGCAGGGGAATTTTTTCAGGTATATACAACCTTCAGATGGATTATTATCGGGTGAGATAAACCATATTACGCAGGATAGTCTGGGGCGGATATGGATTGCTACATGGTCTGGCTTGATTTGTTACGATGGCTTTCAATTTAAAAATTACAGGCCGGTATTGGGAAACGATTACAGTATGCCCGATAAAAAAGTTAAATACCTGTTGCATGGATCTGACAACAACCTTTGGATAGCAACCGAGCGAAATCTGGTAAGGCTTAACCTCGAAACACTAAAGTTTGAAACGTTTAGGTTTAACCGGCAAGATAACGACCCGGTGAATATTTTATATTTACACGAAATTTCCGGGCATATTGTTATTCATTCTGTCGAAGGATTTTATGCTTTGCCATTAAATCAACAAAACGAAGACAGTTTTTTAATCAATAAAGTATCGATCAATTTTTCGAATAAGCAGTTTGTCTATTTTAACCACTCTCAGGCGTTCGATA
The DNA here is from genome assembly GCA_964487645.1 of uncultured Prolixibacteraceae bacterium. GTDB lineage: Bacteria > Bacteroidota > Bacteroidia > Bacteroidales > Prolixibacteraceae > Roseimarinus. The sequence goes on along the minus strand of CAZARW010000009.1, from coordinate 48,435 downwards.
ATGATCATTTTATTGCAATATCGAATAATCATCACGACAATTCGGCCAACGTATTTTTGCTGCGATTTCAAGATAAATCGGAGGGTTACGAGTTATCACTTGAATGGCTCGACAGGCTTGATGTGCGTGTAAACAGTATTGCACATTCGAGCTTTGGTAACGAAATGTATTTTACAAGTAAAAACGGGGTTTATGTTTTTAGTAAGCCCAACAAAAAATTTACCGGCGAAATATTGTTCGAAGGTAAATCAATAAGTAAGGTGTTTGGAGCCTCGAATAATAAAATTTATGCCGCCGATATATTGCCACAACTCTATTATTACGATCGAATTACTCAGAATACCGGCGAGTATGTTGCCGAAATTAATAAAGAAGGTTCGTTGCTAAACAGCAACATCAATACTCTTTTTCAGGATTTTTCGGGTGTATTATGGATAGGTCATCAGGGGCAGGGAATTAGTTTATTAAATTTATATCCCAAAGATTTTGTTACTATACGCCGAAATCCAAACAATATGCACTCACTTAGTTCGAATGCAGTGATGTGCTTTTCGAGCAGTACCGATCATTTGATTGTAGGTTGCCGTACCGGCGATATTAATATTGCTCCATTACATGCTGTTCAGGATCCCGACAATTTATCGTTTTTAAAACTGCCCGAGCATGATAATACTTCATCAAGCAATGGAACATGGGATATTCAAAAGCAAAGCGATTCGCTTTTTTGGGTTGCACAATCGCAGGGCTTAATGATGCTTACACTCAATAGGCAAGGAAAATGGAATCTTACACGATATGCTCAAGGTGATTATGTATTTAACGAGTCGATACGCGAAATTTTTATCGACAGTAAAAATAACTTGTGGTGTGGCACATTTAGCAGTGGTTTGGTTGTTATTCCCGACCCCCTGAATAACCCTTCAAAAAAACATTATCAGTATCAATATAGCAATACCGATTCAAATACGCTATCCGATAATGTAATTCATCATATTATGGTCGATTCAAACGACCGTATGTGGATATCGACAGGCTACGGATTAAACCGTCTTAAACAAAAATTTACTTCGGTTGATTTGGCGCAAGATCCTCAATTAGAATTTACCCGTTTTGTTGGAAAATCAATTACAAACAATTGGCTCAACAGCAACGAAATAAATATGGTATACGAGAACTTCGACGGGAAAATTTGGGTTGCTACACAAGGCGGAGGAATCAATATTTACGATCCGCAAAGCAATACCTTTTCATTTTTAACTTCTGACCACGGCTTGCCTGGTAACGATGTGTTTGGAATGATTGCTGATGAGGAAAACAATTTATGGATTAGTACCGAGCGAGGTCTTGTATTATATGAGCAATCGGTAAACGAAAAACCTATTACTGTTTATTCGCACAGTGACGGGATCCAGAGCGATGTATTTTTAATTAACTCCTACCATCAGGATACCGACGGACGTATGTATTTTGGTGGCGAAAACGGATTTACTGCTTTTTATCCTCAAAACATAACGCATAACAATATAAAACCTAAAATTCTGATAAACGATTTTAGAGTATACCATTCAAAACAGTCCGAAAACCAAAACGTACAGCAACGTAACGATTATTTGCAAAAACTACGATCAAATCAAAAAATTATACTTCCATATAGTAACAATTCTCTTTCGATAGGTGTAGCCGCTGTACACTATCAATATCCCGAAGGAAACCGAATTACTTACAAATTAGAAGGATATCAGGACGAATGGCGAAATGTTACAGCAAGAGCGCGCTATATACATTATACTAAGTTGCCACCGGGTAATTATACTTTCCGTGTTTTTGCAACCAGTACCGATAACATGATATCGGATAATACCCAAACAATTCAGATTCAGATTAAGCCACCATGGTACAAAACACAAGTAATGGTTGTTGTGTTTACTCTTGCAGGTTTACTCGTGTTGTTGCTCGTGGTTTACGTAATAATAAACAGGCAACGGCAATTGTATATGCACAAATTAATGAATATGAAAATTGAGAATAACGAGTCAAAAATGATGTTTTTGGCAAATATTTCTCACGAGCTTCGTACTCCTGTCAGCCTTATTTCATCGCCTGTCGACGATTTGATAAACAATAAAACCGAATTGAATCAAAAATGGCATAAACACCTGTATCTTATTCAGCGCAATTCGAATTATATTTTAAAGTTGATTAATCAAATTATCGATTTCAGAAAACTTGATGCAGGTAAACTCAAATTGCAGGTAAAAAACTTTAATTTAGCTCAGCTTATAAAAGGAGTTATCATCAATTTTAAATCGCTCGAATCAAAAAAACAAATATCACTACAAGTGAATATTCCCGCAGATACAGTGATGATTAACGCCGATAGTCAAAAAATTGAAGAGGTTTTGTACAACCTTTTGTCAAACGCATTTAAACATACTCCCGATGGTAAAGAGATAATCATTTCGGTGAAAACCGACGATCAGTCAACCGGAGCTTATACCGAAATTGAAGTATACAACCAGGGAAGCAGCATACAAGAGTCCGATTACGAAAAAATATTTGAACGCTTTTATAAAGTAAACGAAACCGATGATGGAACCGGAATCGGTCTTTCATTTGCTAAATCCTTAGTCGAAATGCATGGCGGAACGATTTGGGTAAATTCAGACCAAAACGGAGTTGCGTTTCACTTTACTATATCCACTAATTTAGTGACCGATAACATCAATGCCGATAGAGCCGAAACGACTAATGATTACGATGACGACCAAAGTCAAAGGCATGTAAAACTTACAATTACGCCCAAACATCAATTAAAAGAAGTAAAAGAAAAGTTGGGTAAAGTGCTTATTGTTGAAGACAATACCGATTTGCGTGAATTTATGTCCGAAATCTTATCGCGTAAGTATACATGTTATCAGGCAGCAAATGGTTACGAAGGGCTAAGCATTACCGACGAAATGAGTCCAGATATAATTATTACCGATGCAGTAATGCCAAAACTTGATGGATTTGCAATGGTTGAAAAAATAAAAAGCGATATTAAAACCTGCCATATTCCTATAATCATGCTTACTGCAAAATCCGAAAACGAAAACATTATCGAAGGATATAACGCAGGAGTAGATGCTTATATCATGAAACCGGTAAATACCAACGTTGTTCTATCACAAATCGACCGTTTGCTTAAAAACCGAAAATTGATACACGAAAAATATAAGCAACAAAATTTCATGGTTGAGGTAGCTGCAAAATCCTTGTCGCGCGATGATGTTTTTATGAAAAAAGCAAAAGATATCATTGAAAAACACCTTGATGATCCAAACTTTAATGTAAAGGAATTTTCGAACGAAATGCATATGAGTACAACGCAGCTTTACCGTAAAGTAAAGGCTTTAACAAATTATTCGCCTGTTGAGTTTTTGCGAATAACCCGTTTGCATAAGGCACACGATTTATTGTCGCAAAACAATTACAGTATTAAAGAAGTGTCGTACTTAACAGGCTTTAATAATCTTTCGTATTTTGTGAAGTGTTTCAGAGAGTATTTTGATATAACCCCTGCAAACTTCAGAGATAAAAGCTGGCCCAACTCATAAGTATGTCTGTTTTGATACAAATCATTCAATAATGCTATAAATTGGTTGCTTGGTTTTTTTTTATTGAAATCGTTTAAGATTCATGTTTGATGAATGTAGTTTTTTAATATTTTTGACAACTGTTTTGATTTTTTTCCAAAATATAATTGAAGACAATGATTAAAGGAAAACTTTTTTTGGGAGCAATTTTGTTATTTTTCGTCATGTTTTCGTGTAAAGAAGACGAATTTAATAAATACGAACGACCAGAATGGCTCGATGGTAAGTTATACACACTCATTGAAGGCGAAGATAACCTTCAAACATTTGCAGAATGTATAAAACTTATAGGATACGATACAATCATTAATGTGTCGGGTAGTTATACTGTTTTTGCGCCTACCGACGATGCTTTCGAAACATATTTCAGCAATCACCCGACGTATAAATCGGTTAGTGATATCCCGCTCGAATATCTCGATAAGCTGGTTAAATATCATATAGTACAAAACCCGTGGGATAAAAAACAGCTCAGGTGGCTCGATGTAAACGGATGGATTGATCCCGAGGATGAGTTTAATGATAAACCCCGGGGATACAAGCGTCAAACTTTGTTGGAAAATAAAAGCCAAAAATATGGAATAACCGCTATTCCTGAGCTTAAAACAAACTACAGGGCAGTTGATACAACAAAATCCAACTGGCACCGCAGGGCAATTATCGATTCTCGAAAATATGCTCCATTATTTTACCAGGAGTATTTTGCGTTAAACGATTTACAATTGTCTGATTTTAGTTTTTATTTCGATCGCGATTTCGATAACCCCGACGATATGTTTTATATTGATGCAAAAATTATCGGCGATGAAAACGGAGAGCAAATATTTGCCGAAAATGGTTTTGTGCATGTAATCGATAAAGTTGTTGAACCTTTGCATAATGCTGAAGAAATTCTTCGTGATAAAAATTCGGGGCAGGATTATTCAACATTCCTTAACTGGATTAATTATTTTACCGAATTCAGATACAACGAAAGCGAAACATTCGATCAACCCGGAGCTGAGTTAGGATACCAGGTTGACTCGTTGTTTGATTTAACTTATCCTCAATTGGTTTTTAATATTAATGCCGAGAAAACCAAAGCTCCGGCAGGTGGTGCAGGGTTCCCCGAGGAAGTTAGTATTCGTTTTCATCATGGAATTATTGCCCCTACAAACGATGCCTTAACCGAATTCGAAAATACATACCTTAAAGGCGCCGGACAATGGGGGAGTTTTGTTGAAGCACCCTATAAAATCAAAAAAATTATTGTTAATACTTATCTTGCTCAAAATGCAATGTATGCAAGCGATATTCAAAAAGGATTTTTTAATGGCGAAAACGATATTATTCGAATCGACCAGTCGGATATCGTTCATAAAGAATATGGCAGCAACAGTACCTTTATTGGTGTCGATAAAGCAATTGTACCTCGTGCATTTAGCAGCATTACCGGCCCTGTGTACAGGCAAACCGGGTATTCAACTATAATGAATGCTATTGAATATTCAGGATTGCTTGCCTCAATGAAGCGCGAAAATCAAGATTATTTATTTTTTGCTATTGATGATCAAACCCTGCGTCAAGACTCATCGTTGATATATTCATCACGCATAGTTAACAACACATTGCGTGAGTTTTTTAACGCAATTACACTTGCACCAAGCCCAATGTCTTATTCACTCGATGCAAACAATTTACGTATCCTTTTAATGAATCAGGTTGCTGTTGAAAGTCCCAACAGAAATGCAACAAAAGAATATTTAAAAACTTTGGCAGGAAACTATATTGAGTGGAATAACGAAACCGGTATGGTTCAGGGGATGCAGCCTTCGGTGATAGGGTATCGCGGAAATCAGCAAATTGACCTTATTCCTGTAAAAATTAGCAACAACACCGATAACGGGACTACATTCAGGGTTGATTCATGGTTTAAATTTACTGCTAAAAATATTTACTCCAGTATAAGCGAGAATTTCCCCGATTTTAATGCTCTTATACTTAAAGCAGGGCTAGCAAGTTCTTTTCAACAAACATATACCTTTGCACCAAGCGATCAGTTATTTACTGTATTTGCACCAAGCAAAGAAGCTCTTGATGCAGTACAAGCCGACACCCTCGAAGGTGCCGATCTTGAAAATTTTATAAAATTGCATTTCATAAAGGGCGAATTGATTTTTACCGACGGCAAAGTTCCTTCGGGATATTACGAAACCGTAGCACTTTTACCATCGGTTGATGGCCTGCCGCAAACCGCAGCTAAGGTTTATGTCGATACCGGAATCGATCAAATTAAGATAGGTGCCAAAAGCGGAGGAATATATACAACAGTAAACTTATCGGATAAAACCAATCTTATTTCGAACAAAAACCTTAACCCATCGGGAGTAACTACAGCTATAACAAACGTAATGTCTACTGCTGTAATTCATCAAACCGATAAAGCATTTATGCTTGATGAAATGGATGTAAAATAATTAACCGGAACAAACCACAGAATATAAGGCATTTATATAAGATGAAACAAATGAATAAAACCATATTACTGACACTTGCGCTGGTGCTTTTGTGTTTTGTCGAAGTGCTTGCCCAAAGCAGCAATGTTATCAGGGGTAGGATTAGCGACAAAAACGGAGGAGAACCTATTATTGGAGGAACGGTTGCCGAAATTGACAGCGATAACCGGATTATTGGCGGTACAGCTACCGATATTAACGGAGACTTTATTTATACAATGAAAAACACAGGCAATATGCTGCGTGTTAGTGTCATTGGATATCAACCGCTCGAAACAAAACCGGAGTTTAATAAAGCAATGAACATTAAACTGGTTTCGTCCGACATACAGCTCGATGCCGTTACTGTAACTGCCCAAAGACAACAAAGCTCGGGGCTTACCAATGTCGATGAGCGAGACAAAGCTTCGGCTTCGGTTAAAATCGAACTTGCCGAAATGCAGGAAGTGGGTATTACATCGGCTGCCGATGCATTGCAAGGAAAGGTTTCGGGGCTCGATATTATCAGCGCATCGGGTGACCCGGGCTCAGGTTCTCAAATTGTGATTCGTGGTTTGAGTTCTATTGGTAACAACAAACCTCTTATTGTAATTGACGGTATTCCTCAGGGAATGGTTTCTGATAATGTCGACCTGAGCTCAGCCGACCAGGAAGACATTAGTAATATGATTAATGTTTCTTTGCAGGATATTAAATCAATTGAAGTGTTAAAAGATGCCGGAGCTACTGCAATATACGGTTCACGTGGTGCCGACGGAGTTTTGCTTATCGAAACTCGTACAGGTAAAATGGGGGCTGTAAAATTCGAATATCAATACAAAAACAGTTTAAACATTCAGCCCGATGCAATTCCGATGCTTAATGGTGACGAATATGTGATATTGCAATTAGAACAATTGCATAATGCCCGAGGAAATTTTGAAGTGCCCGACGAAATTGCATACAATGCCGATTACGAAAACTTTAATAACTACAATAAAAACACCGACTGGTTAGAAGCAATTACCCAAAATGGTGTTACACACGACCACTATTTTGCTTTATCGGGTGGTGGCGATAAAACACGTTACTCGGCTTCGTTTAGCTGGGTAGGCGAAACCGGCACAACTATTAATACCGGAAACAAACAGTTTTCGACACGAATCAATCTCGATTATATTCTATCAAAAAAACTGATGTACTCGGTACTGTTTAGCTATATCAATAAAAATACCGATCGGAATATTGATATTGATGGCAACAACTTGCGTAAAATGGCTTATATAAAAGCACCGAATATGAGTATTTGGGAATACGACCAAAACAACGTGCTTACAGGCGAATATTTTACACCAATTAATAGTTATCAGGGTAATGGCGAAGCGTATTTTAACCCTGTTGCCATTGGAAACCTTGGACGGAATAACCGAAAAGAACACTCGCTCGAAAATACTTTCAGGTTACGATATATTATTACCGACTGGTTGCGTTTTCGACAAACAGTATCGTTCCAGTTTCAAGGCTATAAGCAAAATGTTTTTATACCGTATAATGCCTTAGGTATCGACTGGTTGCACTGGCGTGTAAACTTAAACGAAGAGGCAAACAACCTAAGTTCAAATATCCGCACAGAGTCGCAATTTATATTTAATGCACCCACAAACGAAAAAATTCACGACCTCTCGGGAGCAGTTTCATGGGTTACAACAAAGTCCGAATATGAGTGGATGAACCTGCAATCGAACAAATCACCTTCGGTTGATGTTACCGACCCCGCTGCAAACGCCCAAATCAACTGGATGGGATCAGGTTCGGGCGAATCACGAGACTTAGGAGCTGTATTTAATGCAAACTATAAATACCTCGATCGTTACATGTTACAGCTTAATGCCCGTGCCGATGCTAGTTCATCGTTCGGAAAAAATAGCCGATGGGGTATGTTTACCGGTGTTTCGTTGGGATGGAGATTTTCTGATGAACCCTTCCTGTCGGGACTCGATTGGTTGGGCGAAAGCCGATTGCGTGCAAGCTGGGGTACAGCCGGCCGTCAGCCTAACGATGCCTATGTGCGTTTTGCTTTGTACGAAACTGCCGGATCGGGAAGTTACGTTGGAAACTCTGCAGTAGTGCCAACTCGTGTACAGCTCGATAACCTAAAATGGGAAAATGTTGAATCGTATAATGCAGGTTTTAATATTAATCTGTTTAACGATAAACTGTATATCGAAACTGATTTTTACACCAAAATGACTACAGATTTACTTTTTGGTGGTACTGCATCGTGGCAGGGATACGATATTCCATACTCATCGGGATACAACAAGCTTATATTCTACAATGGTGGAAAAATGCAAAATACCGGATGGGAATTAATGCTTAACTGGCAAGCTGTTCGTACCAAGGATATGATTCTGTCGTTTTATTTTAATACATCGCATAACGTTAACAGTTTTATTGAACTGCCTGAAAACTTTAACAACGAAAAATCAACTTCAATTGGTAATGGCGAATATCCTTTACGAATTATTGAAGGTGATCCTATTGGTTCGTTCTTCGGATTTGAATACTTAGGAGTATACTCAAGCGATGCCGATGCAATTGCCCGCGATGAGGATGATAATCCAATTCTCGATTCTGAAGGCGAAGTTATACCGATGACCTATATGGGAACTTATCAGTTTAAAGGAGGTGATGCTATTTATAACGATAGAAATCACGACGGAAAAATTGACCTTAACGATGTAACATGGATTGGAGACTGTAACCCCGACTATATGGGTGGCTTTGGTTCATCGCTAAAATATAAAGATTTTGACATATCTCTCGGATTTCACTACCGTATTGGTTTCGACATTATTAATAAGGTTGCAATTGATACCGAAGGAATGAATAACCGCAACAATCAAAGTAAAGCAGTATTGCATCGTTGGCGTATCGATGGACAAGATGAGCCCAATATGCTTCCACGTGCGTACGAAAACCATCCGGCAAACAATTTAGGATCGGACAGATATGTCGAAAGTGGAGACTTTTTACGTCTGAACAGTGTAAAACTCGGATATCAAATGCCTAAGCGTGTTTGCGAAATGTTGCGCGTCGATCGAATGAACTTTGCCATTAGTGCTCGCAGGTTGCTTACTTTTACTTCATATTCGGGGCAAGATCCCGAAATTGGACAGGATGCAAGCGACCCCTTCTGGATTGGTGTTGACGAAGCTCGTACTCCGCCATCAAGAATGTTTACTATTAGCGGATCGGTATTTTTCTGATTTTGTAATGTGTGTTGAATTGAAAAAAAAAGATTTTTTATGAAAATAAATATCAAATATATCCTGATTGTAGTTGTTTTAATTACACAATATGCATGCAGCGATTGGCTTGAACTTGAACCACCAAGTGGTTTAACACGCGATGAATTCTGGCAGGCAAAAGAAGATGTTGAATCGGTATTAATGGGAGCATACAGTGCTTTTGCCGGTATCGATGACCTGCTCTTTGTTCATGGCGAAGCACGTGGCGATA
>CAZARW010000009.1:0-38794 GCA_964487645.1 uncultured Prolixibacteraceae bacterium | reverse complement strand
TATGGTTACCGACGATATTAATATTGACGAAAATATTCGCAATATGATGAACGGAAATATATATTCCGACAACAGCTTTGCAAATTGGGAAAAATTCTATCAAATAATTAATTATGCAAACGAGGTAATTAATAACGCACCTGCTGTTAAAGAAATTGATAAAACATTTACAGAATATCAGTTGCAGGGATTCTTGTCCGAAGCTTATTTTATCCGTTCATTAGCGTATTTTTATTTGGTGCGTATTTATGGCGATATACCTTATGTTACCGAGCCCAGCGAAACCGACGATGTTGATTTTTATCCTGCCAAAATATCGGGCGATGCTGTACTCGACAGCATTAGTGCCGACTTATTAGATGCCCGGCTATATCTTGCCGATAACTATTTGTCGATAGTTGAAACAAAAGGACGTGCTTCACGCGAAGCTTGCGAAGCATTGCTTGCTGATATTGCTTTATGGCGTTTCGATTACAAAGGTGTAATTGAACATGTTAACAATATTCAAAACAGCGATAAAATTGAATTGTTGCCCGGACGTGCGTGGTTCACATTATTTTATCCCGGAAATACTCTCGAAAGTATATTCGAACTGCAATTTGATTATCGCTTGAATCAACAAAACAAGACTTATGGATTAACAAATTTCAACGGTCAGAATTTTGATCCAAGCATGACAGCTGTTCGTATGTTTTCGGTTGAATATGCTACCGAACCTGTGCGCGGCGAGAAAGCTTCGATTCGGAAAGAAGGAGAAGACGACTATACTGTTTGGAAATATGTTGGCCTTGCACCCGATGGACGTACAGTGCGCCCCAGTATATTGCAAAATGCCGCAAACTGGATTGTTTACCGTTATGCCGATGTTTTGCTGATGAAAGCTGAGGCATTGTCGCAACTAGGCCGCTATAACGAGGCTCTTGAGATTATTAATGATGATATTCGTTATCGTGCAGGTATGCCTTCAATATCGATTCCGAATACAACAACTTCGTTTGAAGATGCAATACTCGACGAAAGAGCACGTGAACTCGCTTTTGAAGGAAAACGCTGGTTCGACCTCTTGCGTATGGGACGACGCAATAATTTTGCCCGAAGCGATAAATTGGTCGAAATGATAATCCAAAACGTTCCATCAACGCAGAAACGTATATTGGGATCGAAACTTACTAACCCACAAGGTTGGTATATGCCTATACATAAAGACGAACTTGAACGAAATGTGAATTTAGTGCAAAATCCATATTACCGACGATAAAAGGTGTGTTGAAATACGAACACAAATTTGTCTTACAAACTTGGGTTTTAAACAGAACAGATAGTTAAAATTTAAATGACATAATGCAAATGAAACGATTGTTAACCATATTTACTGTAGTACTTGCTTCAATATCGATGTTATCGTGCAACCAAGATGTGCACCCCGATCCGGGATTCAAAGATATGATACGTGAAAGCATATACGATTATGTTGCAGAACGTCCGGACAGTTTTTCGATGTTTTTACAAGTACTCGAAGCCGGCGACCTCGACGCAACAATGGCTGCATACAATTCAAACGGAAACTTCTATACAATATTTTTGCCATCGAACGATGCAATGAACCTTTTTATTGAAGAAAGCAATCGTTACTCAACATTTGATGAGCTGTTGGCCGATACGGAGTATTCTTATGCTATGGCCCGATACCATGTTGTTAATATGGGAATTATTACCAATGATTTTCCTTTTGGTGCTTTGCCCGAAATGAACTTGATGAAACAATATCTTACTATTGGTTTCGAAATGACAGACGATACATCCTTTTATAAAATTAATAACGATGCCCCTCTTGAACGTGGCAATATCGAAGTATCGAACGGATATGTTCACGTTATATCAAAAGCACTTACTCCAACTACATTCTCATCATATCAGTGGATCGAAGACAATGATGATTACTCAATTTTTGCCGAAGCCGTGAGACAAACCGAATTTCAAGATGTGCTTAACAGGGTAATTGATTACGAAGATGTTAGCGAAAATCCTGTTACCTTGTTGGTCGAAGCCGATTCGGTATATCACCGCAATAACATTTTTTCTTTTTCAGATCTGGCCGATAGTATAAGTCCAAATAGCAGCATTTATTCAAATTCGGGTAACAATATGTACAATTATGTGGGTGCGCACATTATGCAGGGTAGCTACTTTTTAGCAGATTTTGAAGAGACTGAATCAAACTATTCAACATACGGAAATGTTCCGGTAAACATCAATGGCGATAAAACCATTGACCTCGAAATTAACCGAAGCAATCGTTATGCGTTTTTTAAAGGTTTTGACCAAAATGGTGACAGCATAATACACAACTATGTAACCTTTTATTACGACAACTCAAATGTTGTTACACTTAGCGGATCAATTCATTTTGTAGATCAAATGCTTATTCCAAAAGCCGCATCAGCAAAAAATGTTTCGTTTCAGTTTTTCGAAGAACCACTAATTTATCAGTATAGCCAGGAAGAAGGCGAATATATAAATACCGATAAAGAACTATTTCAGTACATTACATGGTCGGGTAGCAGCGAAGAGCTGTTGTATACAAAAACTAACGAAGAGTCAACAAATGCCTGGGATCAGGATTACCTTACAATTGAAGGCGATTTTGTTATTGAATATACCTTACCCAAAATAGTTGCCGGACGTTACGAAGTAAGCTTGCGGGCTTTCGAAAATAATCAGGACAATGCTCTTGTCGAAGTATTTATCGATGGTGTAAAAATTGGCGGATTGGTTGATCTTACATCATCATCGGTAAATAGTGGCGACCCATCATTTCAAGACCGCTTTTTAGGCGAAGTGAACTTTGTAGGATACGAAACACATACAGTAACTATACAAACTCTTATACCCGGAATATTCCAGTGGGATGTAATAATATTTAACCGTTGGAAATAATAACAAAGGATATTGTGTCAGCATTGTTGTCACATAAAAACGATGGAATAAAAAATAAAAAAGATAGAATACGGATGAAAAAGTTACACTATATATTTATTTCAACACTGATAATATTAGGATTTACTCAGTGCGACGACGATTGGAATAAGCATTATGGAAACCTGCCCGAAACTTCTGATCAATCGGTTTGGGATGCCCTCAAAAGTAACAACGATGCTCAAAAATTTGTTGCTTTGATGGAAGAATTTAATCTCGATTCGATATTCGAATCAAACGATGTGTACACTCTTTTTGTACCCGGGAATGATGCAATGAGTAAATACGAAAACTCAGATACTCTGAACAGAGAAACTCTCGAATACCATATTTTACGATATTATCTGCAGCCAACATTCAAATCAGGTAAACGTAAAATTCAAACCATGCTGCTAAAATTTGCCGAATTTGAAAATGATGCAGGAGTTTACAGCTACGATGGCATACCGATATCGTTTACAAGCCCACTTTATCAGAACGGAAGGTTTTTTATTATAGACGATATAGCAACGCCAAATCCAAGTTTATATGAGCATATTGCCCAGACAAATAAGGCTCTTAAACGCTATATCGACGATCTCGATTCAATTGTTCTTGACCTCGAACTCAGTAAACCAATTGATTTTGACGAAAACGGAAATACTATTTACGACTCTGTAATTAACATCATCAATAAATTTGAGATGGAATATTTCGAGATTTCAGAAGAGTCGAGGGTTCAAACTGCAACCATTGTTTTTCCTGAACAAAAATTGTACGATCAGGCATTAACCACTATGGCACAAGATTTAGGATTTACCGACTATAACGATATACCATATGATTGGCAAGAAAATATTTTATTACCCTATTTAATCGATCGGGGTGTTTTTCATAACCTGCGTGATCCCGAAGAGTTCTTGACCGATTCGCTTGAGAATATTTTAAACGATAATGTCGAAATAATATTCAGAACCGGCGAAAAGGTAATGTGTAGTAATGGATACTTTTATAATTATCAGGAATTCGAAATTGACGATTCTCTCTACATGTATCCTACTCGTAACGAGGGTGAACGTTTCTTACTCAATTTGGGTACTAATCGTTTTGTTTGGAACGATTCGCTTGTTACTGTCGATAGCGATGATAATATAATTCCGAAAGGAGTGAGTGCAAGCCTTATTACATCAAACGATTCGATGTTGCAGGTTGATTTTCCAAAATCGTACGAGGGAAAATACAATATCACCTTTAGAACCGAGCCTGTATTTCCACGCCGTTATTTAGTGCTTGTTCGTACGCATATGGATTATGGTGGTATTTACGACATATATGTAAACGATCAGAAAGTTCATACATTCAATTACGACGATTATGTAACCTACCGGGGAGTTATTCAAAGTAATGTTGCCGGTAAACGATTTATATACCAGGGACGATTTAATAAATTTGATTTTTGGGTTGATAATGTAGATCAATACGGAAGAGTTGATATTCGGTTTGAATATAAAGGCCCTGGCGAGAAAGTTAAAAATAACGGGTTAGTTATTGATTATATTGACCTTGTACCCGAAGAAATGACACATCTTATAACCCGAAATCCGTAATACTGAAAAGTATGATGATGAAGTAATAACGATGACCAGGATGTATAAAAACAGAACAGAAGAACGAATAAGTATGCATACAACATGTTTTAGAACAAACGTTACTAAAAAAGACACTGTTAGGTATGTATCGATAAACAATAAGCAAATACATTCAGAAATGAATAGCAATACAATTAACCGAATTTTTTCACGAATAATACTCGCAACTGTTTTGTTGTTTGCAGGTGTTTTTTCGGTACAGGCGCAAGAGCCTAGCGTAGTAAGTGGTATTATAGTATCGCCCGAAAATAAACCGGTTCCAAATGTGTCGGTGAGTGTTGAGGGGTCGAGCGAAATGCCCGATTTTACAAACGAAGAAGGTAAATTCTCGGTGAACTTGCCAGGGCCTAATCAGTGGATAATTATTGCTCCTGCACAAGACTTCAAACGCAAACGGGTTTTTGTTGGCGAAAACACCGATTTAAAAGTAATGGTGTCGCCAAATGATGTTGCTACCGGAGAAGATGAAGTGGTACTTCTGAATCAGAATATCGAGAAACGAAATCTTACTTCATCGTTTTCAAACCTCGATTTGAACAATTTGAACCACTCAATTACTCCTTCTATCGATAGATATATGCAAGGAAGGATTCCCGGTATGCACGTAATTAAACAGTCGGGAGCACCTGCTAGTGGCGCTGTTACTTACTTGCGTGGTTTGCGCTCGCTCAATGCAATTAACAACCCGCTTTATGTTGTTGACGGGATGATTACGGAACCACAAGGATTATTTAATTCAATTGTTTCAGGATATTCATACAATTCGTTGCTGGCATTAAACCCCCTCGATATTTCAAACGCAACTGTTATGAAAGATCCGGTGTATGCAGCCGCTTACGGTTCAAAAGCTTCAAACGGATTGATTATGATTCAGACTCTTGACCCATCGGCCACCGAAACTTCGTTTGATATTGATTTCCGAAGAGGTTTATCGCTGCAGCCAAGCCGTTTTATTCCTCAGCTCAATGCTCAGCAACATAAAACTCTTGCAAACGAGGTACTGCTCTCGTCGGGTGTGGCCGAAGAGGTTTTATACGAGCAGTACGAGAACTTGTTTATCGAACCTGTGAGCGATCGGTATATTAACTATCAGCATAATACCGATTGGCAAAAACTTATTTTTGAGAATGCTTCGTTTACCAATTTTAACCTCAAGGTTAAAGGTGGTGACGAAATTGCACGTTATGGTTTATCATTAGGATATTACGACAATAATGGAATCATTAAAAATACAAACTACAACAGTTTCAATTTACGTTTTGTAAGTCTTGTAAACATTTTTACCTGGCTCAGAATGAATGCTTCAGTAGCTTTTCTTACAAGCAATTCAGATTTAAAAGAATCGGCAAGATCAAGCGAAACCAGCCCAATGTATACTGCGCTGGCAAAATCACCCTTATTACATCCATACCAATACGATGCCGATGGACTTCCTACACTTATACTTTCGGAGGTTGATGAATTTGGAGTAAGTAACCCGCTGGCTACAATCGATAACTTTATTGCAACCAATAAAAACTATCAGGTAATTACTTCTTTAGGCTTTGAAATGGATTTAGCTGAAAATCTCTTTCTGAAAACCAATGTAGGTATAACATACAATACTCTAAAAGAACAGCTTTTTATGCCCAACAGCGGTATGGAGCTATACTATAACGGCGAGGTACATAATGTCTCAAAAGCATCAACAAATACATTTACAGGCTTTTCGAACAATACATTGTTGGTTTACGATAAAGAGATTGATGCCGATCACAAATTCAACTCAACTACCGGGTTTAATGTCATGACGAATAAATTTCAGTATGACTGGGGTATCGCTAAAAACTCGCATATAAACGACCAATACCGTATGCTTGCCGATGGTGTTGACAACTTGCGCGAACTTGGTGGAGAAACCCGCAACTGGAACTGGGTTTCGTTATACGAAAAAGTAACATACTCGTTTCGCGACAGGTACATTGCTGATGCAACCGTATCGTTCGACGGATCGTCGCGTGTAGGGCAAAATGCTCCAAATGCTCTCCGATTATTTAATAATCCTATTGGTTTATTTTATTCGGGTGGACTTGCATGGCGATTGTCGAGTGAACCTTTTATGGCCGATTTAGCTTTTGTTGAAGAACTAAAATTCCGTGCATCAATTGGGCGAACCGGTAACGATGATATTGGCGAGTCGAATGCACTTAACTATTATAAAACAGTACATTATCGTTCTACTACAGGAATTGTGCCTGCTGTGATTCAAAACGATAAACTTAACTACGAGATTGTTGACCAACTTAATGCAGGTATCGATTTAGGATTATTTGGTAACAGAGTACGACTCAATTTTGATGTGTTTAAAAATACTACAAGCGATATGTTGCTTTACAAACCGCTTGAAACCTATTTCGGATTTGATTATCGCCCCGAAAATTCAGGGTCGATGGAAAATACCGGATGGGATGCATACGCTTTCTTCCGATTGGTTAATACCCGCAACTTTAAATGGGATATCGAAGCAACAGTGTCAAGTGTAAACAATAAGGTAACAGCAATATCAAACGATAAATTTGTTATCGATATGGATAGTTACCAGCTTGTAAACGAGCTTGGCTCACCTGCAAACAGTTTTTATGGCTATGTATACCAAGGTGTTTACAGCACACAGGAACAAGCTGCCGAAACAGGCCTTGTTAACCAAAAAGGAATTGCTTACAAAGCAGGCGATGCAATTTATCAGGATATTTCGGGACCCGACGGTGAAGCCGACGGCAGAATTAACGATTTTGATAAAATTGCTATTGGTTCTCCAATGCCTGAGCTTATTGGTGGTATATCAACTTCGTTTACTGTTCAGCGCTGGAAACTCAGTGCATTTGTAAATGCTGCAGTGGGTGTCGATGTTTTTAACTATGTACGTTACCAAAACGAATCGATGACAGGTGTTGAAAATCAAAGTGTAAAAGTTCTTAGTCGCTGGCAATATCAAGGGCAAGAAACCGATGTACCTCGTGCATTGTGGAACGATCCTGTTGGAAACAGCGATTTTTCAACACGGTGGATTGAGGATGCTTCATTTGTTCGCTTAAACAATCTCTCGTTAAGCTATACAATCCCCAACGAATTTTTAGTGTTTAAACATGCCGAATTTTATATCTCAGCATCTAATTTATTAACACTTACAAAATATTTAGGATACGATCCGGAGTTTGCTTACTCATACAATGCACTCGATCGTGGTGTTGATTACGGTTTAACTCCAACACCACGACAATTTTTGGTAGGAATTAAAATAGGTTTATAACAATTACCACATATATTTTATTATGACTAAGTTTATTAAATCAACAGCGATAATAGTATCAATTGTATTGGCTACAGGATATCTTACTTCATGTGTCGATTTTTTTAAGCCCGACCAGGGAATAAATATCACCGAAGATGAATTGTATACCGATTGGTACGAATACCGTGCAGCTTCAATGGGGCTGTATGCATTACAACAAGAGCTTGTTGAACAAATTGTTGTGTTGGGTGAATTACGTGGTGACCTTCTTACTGTTACCGATAATGCCGATGCCGATTTGATGGAAATTTATAATTTTAATATTACTAAAGACAATAAATATGCCTCGCCCGATAATTTTTTCAAACTTATTGCTGCATCAAACCGGTTTTTAAATATACTCGAACAAAAAAAACCTTCGGTTACCGACCCTTCAACTCAGGTTGATAATTACGACCGCTTATATGGCGAAGCCTTGTGTATGCGGGCATGGGCATATTTTAATGCAGTGCGCATATACGGTGAGGTGCCATTTATCGATCAGCGTTTATCAACTATCGAAGAAATTAACGAGTTTATTAATTCCGAAACAAGATATGTTGACAGTGTATATGTTATATACGGATTAGATGGATATACTAACGAAACAATCATTAATAAGGAAGTAGTGCTCGAAAAAAATTACTTTGATACCGACAGAGTAATTCGCCATTTTACCCAAGAACTCGAAACAAAAGTGAAAGCAGTTGGTGTAAATCACTATATCGAAAATAACGATAATTCATGGGAGGTTACTGTCTGGAATCCTTTTGCATACAATGCATTGATGGGCGAAATGTACCTAACCCTTGGTGATTTATCGGCGGCCGAACGCCACTTTACTGAAATTGTTGGCCGTACTACCGATAATAATCGGTACCAGCTCGACGATGCCTTTGCTTACGATCAGTGGTATCAGATTTTTACCAATATTGATGGACGTGAGCATATTTTAACTCTTGAGTTTGATAAACGAAATCAGCAACAAAACGATTTTCAACGTTTGTTTGAACCTTTCAGAGAAAACGGATATATGCTTAAACCAACAACCGCAAGTGTGCATTATTTCGAAACCGAATGGGTTGGATCTGTTATTGCATATAATGATGATAAAACCGAAACAATTAATCCAGGCCAGCCAAGTGATTGGTACAGGGGCTTTGGTATATCGTATTTGTATGTACACGAGGATGGTACGATTCCAAATTACGACCTGATGTTGTATAGTAAAATGCAGGAAGAAGAACGTACTGTAAATAACATTATGGAAGGTTGCGACACTCTTGTGTATAAATATTCACTAAATAAAGCTACGTTTGATCAGGATGTTAACTTTATTCTTTATCGTGCCGGTGACATTAACTTGTATTTGGCCGAAATATATACCTACAGACAATTTTATAACGATAGTACAGGCAAAGTAAGTTCAAATTATCAATATGCGCTGAATATACTTAACGATGGCAGTTACTATGATGCCGGAGTAGGGCGCGATCAGCTTGGTGTACGAGGCAGGGTTGGATTACCCGGTTTTAGCATGGCTAACAAAGTTTATAATTTTGATCCATTTACCAACGAATTTATCGACTGGTATGATTTAGGAGGAAATATGCTGGCAAAACAGCTTAAACTCGAAGAAGATATTATGGAAGAGCGTGCACGTGAATTGGCCTACGAAGGAAAACGTTTTTACGATTTAATGCGTGTTGCCAAGCGACGTAACGATCCTGCATTTTTGGCCGAAAAAGTAGCCGATAAATATCCGGCTTCGATGAAAACTACAATTTATAACCACCTTATGAATGAGCAAAATTGGTATATAAATTATTTTGAATAAAATTTTTACTACACATACGAATAAAAAAATGCAGGATTTAAATCCTGCATTTTTTTTATTCTTCGTATCTGTTATAACCTCTGTCTCTGTTTTGGTTAAACGATCGCCGATCGCCACCATCACGACCTCTTTGATCGTATCGGCGGTTTGAGTCTGAACGTTGGCCATATCCTCCCTGTCGACGGTTAAACGAGCGTTTGTTTTGTGATGGCTCCGATAGTTTTACAACTATTGTATTGCCCATAAACTCGCTCTCGTTGAGTTGTGCAATGGCGGTGTTCGCTTCTTCAGAATTTTCCATTTCAACAAAACCATAACCTTTCGACGAGCCGGTGTCTCTGTCCATTATTACTTTTGTTGAGATTACTGTGCCAAATTGGCCGAATAACTCCGTTAAATGATCAGCATTTGTTTCGGAGTTAAGTTTTGCTACAAAAATATCCATAAAAAATGATTAATAAATAATTGAATAATTCTAGTGTTTGTAGAAAATGTGAAGCTGAACATTCCAGTTTTTAAAAGAGGAAAAGTAGTAACTAAACAAATTCTAATAAGCAAATCTATTGATATTTAAGCAAAAGTAAAAGTAAAATCTTATTATTTAATGGGAATGAATATCATTTAAGTTTTTGTTTTACTGTTTACTTCGCTATTAATGCGTGGTTTTTTCCTTTTTTAATAGATTTTTCAACAGTGTATTTAAAATAAAACCCGGAGCTTAATGAAATAGGCACCGGGTTTTTTTAAATGTATTTAATCGAGTTATTTACGTGTCACTTTTATTTTTTCGGAGGGCGGCAGATCTTGATTTCTTTTTTGAATTTGTTCAATTACCTGATTTGCAAGTTTTTCGAATTCTGATGAAAGAATCGAATCGTTGTTTACAGCTGCAGGTACTCCATCGTCGCCTCCCTGACGTATGCTCTGTACTAATGGGATTTCGCCCAGAAGTGGTATTTGAAGTGTTTCGGCCATTTTTTTACCACCTTCTTTACCAAATATATAATATTTGTTTTCGGGAAGTTCGGCAGGGGTAAACCATGCCATATTTTCGATGATTCCGAGTACGGGTACATCAACATTTTTACCTTTAAACATGCTTACACCACGTGTAACATCAGCAAGGGCAACATTTTGAGGTGTAGTTACTATTACTGCTCCGGTAACAGGTACTGTTTGCATTAGGGTAAGATGTATGTCGCTGGTGCCCGGAGGAAGGTCGATGAGCATATAGTCTAAATCGCCCCAAATTGTATCGGTAATCAGTTGTTTTAGTGCATTTGATGCCATAGGGCCACGCCATACCAATGCATCGTCAGTTTTTATAAAAAAACCTATCGAAAGAATTTTTACTCCGTATTTCTCGAGCGGAACAATCATATCCCGGTTGTCAACTTTTTGCCCGGTAGGTCTTGATTGTTCTTCGCCAAACATTATTGGGATTGAAGGGCCAAAAATGTCGGCATCAATAAGGCCAACTTTAGCTCCGGTTTTGGCAAGTGCTACTGCAAGGTTTGTTGCTACGGTTGATTTACCAACACCTCCCTTGCCTGATGCTACGGCGATAATATTTTTAACACCCGGTAGTACAGGCCTCTGCATATCGTGAACCGAACGTGTCGATATGTTTCCGGCAATTTCAACATCGCGACCCAGGTTTTTCCATATAGTTTGTACGCAGAGCGATTTTACAACAGGAATATTGGGGTCGTTTGATCGCTGAAAAACAAGTGTGAAACTTACTTTCTTTCCTTCGATACGGATTTCTTGTACCATATCGAGGTCAACAATATTCTCATTACTGCCCGGCATTTTTACCTGGCGTAATGCATCTTTTATGTCTTTTGGTTGAATGACCATTTTGTATGATTTATTGATTTGTTGCAAATGTATACAATAAGAATATAAAATAACGGATAAATGTATCTTTATTTGGCCTTGTTAAATGATGCTTAACGTTTTAGTTTTATTCAAGTTCACTTGCCGGATCCCAAAAGTGCTTTTCGAAATTGCATATTTGGTTGTTGTTAATTACAATTCCTTCGTTTTCGAGCAATTGCTGCATTATATGTTCACCTTTAAAGTGGTGTTTGCCGGTAAGCATTCCTTTACGGTTAACTACTCTGTGGGCCGGAATAAACTCGTTTGAGGCATGCGAAGCGTTCATTGCCCACCCAACTGCCCTGGCCGATTGTTTGCTGCCTAAATAGGCTGCTATGGCTCCGTATGAGGATACACGGCCGGGAGGAATTTTTTTTACAATCACGTACACTCGTTCAAAAAAATCGGGAGCTGTGTTCACTGTATTATTTTTCGAGTATGAATGCTTCAACTGTATTTGAAAAAAAAGTAGGAACCAATATTATTTTTTTTGCAGGCACATAGTCAATATCGGCAGTATTATGTTGTTTTTGTGCTCTGTTCAGTAAGGTTGTAATGTTCCCTTCATTCGAAATATGAATGCGTCCGGGCCAGTTTGAGAAAATGAAATTGCCGTCAGATAGTTTTATCAATCCGTCAATTCCTTGTGTGCGGCCAAAAAGCTCTTTCATCTTTTTTGTCTTTATATCAATTTCCCACACCTCGGCATTGCCTGCGTAAAGTTTTCCGTTTTCAGCCCAAAGCCCGTTTACATTTTCAAGGTTATCGTTTTGCAACCACGATTCAAATTTGTTGTTCATCAGTGCATAAATACGTTGATCGCGCATATCCGAAACAAAAATGGTTTCATTTTGATTAGCAGTAACATCGTTTAAAAATTTTGCATCGGCTACAAGGTGTTTTTCAATAATGCTTGCATTGGCAATATCAATTACAATCAACTCGTTTATATCGGCAACATACAGTTTCCCGTTTTGTATAGCCATTCCTTTCGGATCGTTAAGTCCTGTAATCCAATTCATATCAACAATCTCTCCTTCGAGATTCATTTGTGCAATAAATCCGTCGCCGGTTTTTGCATCGCGTACATCGCCCATGTTTGAAACAAATACAATGTCGAGCGCGGTATAGTACAAAACAGATTCGGGGGTTTTAAAAACCGGTTCCGAAGTCCATAATTTTTCAATTTTTTGTGCATTGCTGCTTAGAGCTATACCAATAAACAGGATCAATAATATTTTTTTCATACGATATTGTTTTTGTCTAAAAACTTGCATTAATGTTATGTTATTACATGCCGAATTTAAGTATTTTGTTTTTTTGTTTTCTTGTGTTTTATCTCTTTTGTTATTATTTCAATTGTCTTTTGTCTGTCAATTTTCATCGATTGGTTTCGGGGGAAGGCATCAATATAATAAACAGCTTTAGGCGTTTTATGTTTTTCAATTATTCCTTCAAATTGCTTTATGTTGATTTTATTATTCTGTTTGTTTTTTTCGATAACCAGTACTGCTTGTTGCCCAAGTATATTGTGGGGCAGCCCAACAACAATACATTGAGTGTGCAGTATTGCCGATAAATTATTTTCAATGTCTTCGGGTATTATTTTTATTCCTCCGCTATTTATAACATTATCGGTACGGCCAAGCCATTTAAATTTTTTATCCGATAATATTTCAACCAAATCGGTAGTAACAATTGGCTTTTGCATTATTCCGGGAGCTTCAATAATTAAACACCCTTTGTGATTTGATTTTATCGAAAATCCATCGAGCAATTGAAATTCGTTATCGGGATTAGAGCCATTTAAGCGTTGAAGGGCTATGTGCGAACAGGTTTCGGTCATTCCGTAGGTGGCATATACCGCACAGGGTAAATTTTTTATAGCTTGCTGTAATTTGTAATTTATTGCAGCACCGCCAATTATAAGCGTTTTAATATTCTTGAATGAGTATCCCGAATCGATAAGATTTTGTACCTGAAGTGGAACCATTGCGGCAAGATGTATTGTATCGTCAGGGATGTCGGGTGTGCCTTTCGGATCGATATTAAGCAAATGCAGGTTTCCAACCATAGCTCTTACTACCATCATTTTTCCGGCAATGTAATCAATTGGCAAACAGAGTAAGGCTGTGTTTCCTTTTTGTAAGTCAAAATATTTGATTGTTTTTTTTGCCGAAGTAATCATCCATTGTTTTTTTAATTTAACGGATTTGGCAGAGCCTGTACTTCCCGATGTTTTTTGAATAATAACATCTGCATTGTTGTTCCATTGCTGGATAAATTTTTTTGTTTTTTGTCGATAATCGTTTTGATTAAGCCCGATAAAGCTCAATTTTTCGCCATCGAGTTTTATCAATGATTCAATATTGTTTGAAAACAACGATCCGGTTCCGAGTCCTTGGGGCAGAGGGTTTTGTTTTGAGGCAGCCCATTGGGCAATGGCGTTTAGTCCAATATTGGCTTCGAGTGCCGAAGTTGCCCACCACCCTGTATTAAGTTTCTTTGCATAATATATCCACTCGTCGGCTGCAGTAAAGCCTCCTAAAAGTCCGGGTTTTAAAATGATATATTGAGGCTTAATACATTGAAGCATTTTTTGTTTTTTTTCGGCCTGATTTATACCGATAAGTTCCTCATCGAGGGCAATGGGTACAGGTGTTTGTGAACACAAATGTGCCATTTGTTCCCATTTTCCGGCCTCAATGGGTTGCTCAATTGAGTGTACCTTTAATTTTTCGAGGTCGGTTAATACCTTAAGGGCTTGTGGGTATGTATAAGCTCCGTTGGCATCGACACGTATGCAAAGGGTTTTGGCCGAAAACTTTCGACGAAGGGTTTTTATTATTTCTTTTTCGGTATTCCAATCAAGCGATCCAATTTTGAGTTTAATACATGAGAAACCCTGCTTAAGCTTATCGGCAATTTGTTGCTGCATATATTCTGAATTCCCCATCCAAATTAACCCATTGGTAACAATTTTTGTTTTTCGACGCGTAAAATCCGAAGGGAAAATAATACCGCAACCTCCGTTTTGCAAATCAAGCATAGCTGTTTCGATGCCAAATTTTATTGCCGGATAATCCAATAAGGGATCATTAAAATCAAATATACCTTTATTGATTTTTTGAATTACATCGTGCAGTGTTTTTTCAAAATCATCTTTATCGTCAATACTTAAGCCTTTAAGCAGCGAGCATTCACCAACTCCTGTAATCCCGTTTTTTGAGATATAAACAAACCAACTGTTTTTTGAATGATACACTCCGCGCGAAGTACCTGCCGGTTTTATAAATTGTAATGTATGTTTTTTGTATCGGGCAGTGTATATCATAAATACTGTTTTGCAATAAAACTATTCGCTTATTGGAATCTCTTCTTTTTCGGTAATAATTGCCTGATATAATGAAGCAAACGATGCATTAACCCAAATAATAGCAGGAAACATACCAATAATTAGCAACATAAATCCGGCAATAATTATAAAAAACGATGTTATGGCTAGTCCAAAAACTGTCCATCCACGAAAACGTGTGAGTCTCCAGCTTTCTTCAATAGCTTCGATAGCATTCAGGTTTTTATCCATAACCAGATAGGGAACCATAAACAAACGGCAAGCAATAATAATTCCCGGAATTATAATAAAAATGAATCCGATAATGGTTAAAATTCCTACAACAATGTTTGAAATTATTATTGATAAGTAGTTTTTGCTGAATCCACTTACAAGCGAATTAAACGATGGTTTATTGTTGCGGCTTGCTTCTAAAAACATATAGCTGGCTCCGTATTTTATTACCGGAGTAACAAATAAAACGACCAAAAACAAAAACAGCGAACCAAAAATAAGCCCGGGAATTGAAAAAGGCATACTTTGTAAATCATCGATATTGTCGAAACTGTATCGAAAAGTGTTTGATCCTCCAAAACCACCTTCAACAATTAACTGAATAAATACAACAACCAGCAAATACAGGAAGAATTTTTTCATAGTTTGCCAGCCATTACCAAGGCTTTCGCTTACATTAGCCTGATGAAAGTAACGAATATTTTCCATTAGATTTAGGTTTTATGTGATGTATGTATTAGCATATTTAAAAGAATAAGTATAAAATAAGAAGACAACATTACAAATTTTTTTTATAAGCCTTTAGTACTTAACAACCCACAGGCAGCATATATGTCTTGTCCGCGTGATGATCTGATAGTAGTCAGTAATCCCTTTTTATTGAGTGCGTCTTTAAACTCATGCAAACGGGTTTCGTTGGTTTTTTTCAATTCGCATCCGGGTATCTGATGAAACCTGATCAGATTAACATGGCTTTTTATTCCGTTTAGTAAGCGTGCCATTTCATTTACATGTTCGTGTGTGTCGTTATATCCCTCAAAAACAATGTATTCGAACGATACTTTTCGTTGGTTGTCAAAGTCAAATTTTCGAATTTCATGAATAATATCGCTCAATGAATATGTTTTTTGAATTGGCATAATCTGTAAGCGCTGTTGATCAAACGGAGTATGAACGCTAATAGCAAGGTTACAATCGCTTTCGTTCAGAAAACGTATGAGCGAAGGAATAATACCGATAGATGATACTGTAATTCGTCGCGGGCTCATTGCGTATCCCCATTCAGATGTGAGAATCTGAGTACTTTTTAATACTTCGTCAATATTGTCGAACGGTTCACCCATGCCCATGTAAACAATGTTTGTAATTTGGCCGAATTCATCAATCATTCTGAATTGATTTAATATTTCGCCGGCTGATAATTGACCGCTGAAACCTTGTTTTCCGGTCATGCAAAAATCACAGCCCATTTTACATCCAATTTGCGACGATACACATACCGTTTTTCGATTCTTGTCGGGAATCATTGCTGTTTCGATAAATTTTTCGCTTTGGGTATTGAATAAATATTTTTTTGTACCGTCGGTACTTTCCTGAATTTTTACGGCTTTATTTAATCCCAGAATATAGTTATCAGCCAGGAGTTTTCTGGCATTTTTCGAAAGATTTGTCATTTGTTCAATTTCAAATATTTCTTTTTTATAAAGCCAGTTGCATATTTGCTTAGCAGTGTATTTTGGCAAGCTTAATTCAAGCACAATTTGTTCCAGTTCATCAAGTGTTTTTCCATAGAGCCAGTTATTGTCTTGTATTGCCTGTATATTTTTCATATTTTATGATTAAATCGATGCGTAAAAAGTGCGGTTAACATTAATAATTTAACGAAACAAAGGTAACACTAAAACAATAAAAAGCAGCCGAATAATGAGTTCAACTGCTTTAAAAAAATTTGATGTGTTACGGTATACAATTAACGCATAATTGTATATAATTTATAATTGAGTTGTGTTGTATAATTCTTCCCTTTGTTTAGCTTTTTCGAGCCATTGAGGAATGACGGTTTCTATAAATTTTTCTTTTTCACTGTTGAGTTTTTTCATATCCAGTCCAATATATTCTTGTGCTTTTTGTTTTGTCGATATATCGGGATAAGGTATTTCTGTATTATGTCCCAGGTCGGCAAGTATACGCGATAATTTAATTCTTGCTTCCTGAGCTATTTCTATACCCGAAGCAATAATACGAGCCGATTCGATAGGAGAGTGAAACGATGAAGCATGGCTTGCGGCAACAAAATCCCAACGCCATTGAGCATGGCGGATGTCGTTTAATGCGGCATCCATTTTTTGTTGATTGGCACCAAGATCCCAGGCTTTTTTTGCCTCAACATGTGCACGCACAATTAGGGCTTCGAGTTTGTATTTATTTTCGATAAGTTTGTCTTGCCGTTCGTACACATCCTGAATAAGTTGGTCAGTTTCTTCGCGATGACAAACCTGACACGAATTTGCAACATTGTTTAAAGGGCTTTGTACATGGTGGTCGGTAAATTTTTGTCCACCTTGGTTCATATATGGCATATGGCAATCGGCACAAGCTACACCCCGTTGCCCGTGAATTCCCATTTTGAAAAGTTCGTAATCGGGGTGTTGGGCTTTAAGCATAGGTGCTTTGCTCAGGGCATGAGTCCAATCGGTAAATTCCATATTGTCGTAATATTTTTCAATAGCGTCAATATTCATTCCCTTATCCCAAGGAAAGGTAAGGTATTGCACTCCTTCAACTGTTTTTTTGTTAAAATAATATTCAACATGGCACTGAGCGCATACAAGCGAGCGCATATCCTGATGCGACGATTCGTTTATGTTTTGGCCTCTGCGCTCAAAAGCTTCAATAAGAGCGGGACGCGAAATATGCAGATTCATCGTTTCAGCATCGTGGCAATCGCCACATCCAATAGGATTAACTATCTGATGTCCTTTTTCTTCCCACGAGCCTTTATAAAATTCGGCAACACCAATTTCATTCATCAGCCTTGGTACATCGGGGCTTTTACATGTCCAGCATGTATTGGGTTGTATGCTTGTTTTGCCATCAACCGGGGCACCTGTTCGCAGTATATTGTGAATATCGTCGATAGCCATTGCATGCCCTCGCGATTGGTTATACTCAAACGAAAACGAATACCCGGCCCAAAGAACAACCATGCGTGGGCTTTCTTCAAGCATATCGATACTTGCCGAACCCATATACTTACTCCGGAATGTTGTGTCTTTTGTTTTTAAATACGATTGGTACTGACGCGGAAAATTTTCGCCCCATATTTCGTTTCGGGGTTCAAATTGTGAGTGTTCTACTTTTGGTGTATACACAAAAACCGATTCGGCACGCCGTTCAATTATTGTTGAAGCAAAAAGCCCGAGTAAAAAAACTGCTACTACTGTTACAAAAAACAGCAGCCAACCTACTAATGGTTTTTCTTTAATAATTGTGTGTATAGGTTTCATATCGATGTTTTTTTGGTTTTATTTTAAAATTTTTTTCATCCAATCGGGTACCGGGCTTTCGGGTACCGGAACTCTTGCATCGGGGACACTCGACAAACTGTTTACCCTGCCATGTGGTACTTCGCGATGGCATTCGATGCACGATCGGCTTGTTCGTTCATTGTGATGATTAGCGGCTAATTGTGGGGTTTTGTGGTCGCTTATTAAATCGGTATGGCAGCGTATACAGTTATTTTGTACTGCTTTTTTGCCAGCATCTTTTATAAATATTACCTGTGGTTCGAGACGTAAAGTAAACATGGTTGAATGCCGTAGTCCGTCCATTGCCTTAAAATAATATTTGTTTACAACGTTGTTGTGTGGTACATGGCAATCGTTACAATTGGTCCATTCGCGGTGGCTGCTGTGGCTCCATGTTGCATATTGAGGTGCCATTATATGACAATTCACACAGGTCTCGGGGGCATCGCCAAGGTACGAATGTGCTTTCGAAAGTTTTAAAACATAAAGACCCAAACCAACAAAAATCCCCATAAGTATTATTACTGGAAATTTCCATTTATCGGGAGGTGTTAAAAAATTGATGATTCGTGAAACCATATTTTTTAGCTTAGTATCTGCTTAAAAATCTTTGTTCAATCTACGAAAAAATTATAATTTTTCATAGATCAATGAACACAAAAATGTAACAATTGTTACATCATGTACTGTGCTATAAATTTAAAAGGAATTTTTTATGAGTTTTTATTCGGTATTCAGCAAAAATTACGACAAAGTTTTTCCTTTGAACAATAAGCAAATAGAGTTTATGCAACAGCAATTGCCAGATGCTAAGATTGTTCTCGATGTGGGGTGTGCTACAGGAAACCTTGCAATTGCCCTGGCTCAAAAAGGATTAACTGTTGATGCTTTTGATTTAGATGAAAATATGATTGATGTTGCACAACAAAAAAGTATGGGTGCCGATAATATAAAGTTTACAGTGGCCGATATGTTGCAAATTGAAAAAACGTATGCTGAAAAACGTTTTGATGCTGTTGTATGTTTTGGAAATACTTTGGCTCATATAATGGATAATGATCAAATCAGGGATTTTATTCATTCGGTATACAATGTTTTGCAGCAACACGGCAAGTTTTTATTGCAGATTCTTCATTATGATACAATTTGCAAAAATAAACCTAAAAGCCTTCCTCTAATAGAGAATGATGCTGTTAAGTTTGAACGGTTTTATGAATACAGTAGCTTAAACAGTGTCGATTTTATCACAAAGCTTACTGATAAACAAAATATGCAAACAAGCACAAATTGCGTGTCGCTTAATCCTATTAAAAAGGAACACGTTGAAAAGATGCTTGTCGATGCCGGATTCTGTGATATTGAGTTTTATGGCAGTTTTGCATTCGATAAACTGGATAATAACAGTTTTCACTTAGTTGTAAGTGCAACAAAATAGTTTTTCATGTAATGTTTAAAGCAAAAAAAAGCGCAAAGATTATTCAAAATCCTTGCGCTTTCTTTAATATATTGTATGGATGTTTATCTCATAATAACAACAACTTCGTTTTGATCTTTCATTGACGAAACGGATATATAATTACCATCAATTTCGGTACCGTTAACAAGCATTTTTTCAACACCTTTTTCAACACCATTGGGGTTTTTCACTTCGATGTTGAGCCATTTGCCCCTGAAACGGCGTTTCGCTTTAAAGCCATTCCAATCGGCCGGAATACACGGATCGATGCGCAAGCCTTCGTAATCGGGTTGAATGCCGATTATGTATGCCGATGCCGAATAATAGCCCCATGTTGCAGCACCGGTAAGCCATGGTAAGCGCGATGCTCCAAACCTTGGGCTGTAGGTACTGTGTGTAAACTGACAATTTACGTAAGGTTCAATTTGGCGCACTTCGGCTTTGGTATTGTACGCTGCCGGCATAAACGAACGCAGGTATTTATAAGCTTGTGTTCCGTTACCCATTAGTGTTTCGGCAATAACTGCCCACCCTTGCGTGTGCGAGAAAATCGAAGCATTTTCTTTCATCCCGGGGTTGAACAATGGTGCTTTTACTATTTTGTGATCGGCTTTAACATACGGAGGCGCGCACACCATTACACCACAGTCGGTAGCCAAATGGTCGCGTACGGTTTGCAGAGCGCTTTTGGCTTTTTCGGGCGAAGCATGACCGCTGATAACGCTCCATGTTTGCGGGTTGAGCCAATAGTTGCCTTCATCGTTGCTTTTTGCTCCAAAAACGCTGCCATCGAAACGGAAAGCACGCACGTACCATTCGCCATCCCAACAATGTTTATCAATATTGGCATCGAGTGTATTCAAATGATTTTGTGCCCAGCTTATTTCATCGTGGTTGCCAAACATTTGGTTGATTTCGATGTAAGTTTTCAGTGCGTAGCGTAACTGCATGGCTACAAAAACAGTTTCACCATCGTGACCCAGTTCGAGGCAGTCGTTCCAGTCGGCCAGTAAGCCACAGGGTAAGCCATGCGCACCGCTTCGTTCGAGGTTAAACTCAATAGCCCGGCGCAGGTGACCCAACACGGTGGCTTCGCCTTTGTCGGCATAAGGCAGTACTTTGTGGTAAAAATCGATGTTGCCGGTTTCTTTTACATAGGCAGGAACGGTATTGAAAAGCCACATACAATCGTCCGACCGGTATTCCTTTTCGTCGGGCGTAGGTTCGCTGCCCGGGTTGTGGGCAAAAGGTTTTACTACAGGCATTGCACCCCCGGTTGAGGCTTGTCCGGTAAGCATCAGCTCAATACGTTCGCCGGCTTGTTCGGGAATGGTATGCAGTACGCCAAGCATATCCTGCACGGTATCGCGGTATCCCAGCCCGTCGCGCTCGCCACTGTAAACCAGGCTGGCTGCCCTCGACCAGGCAAAGGTCATTAAACTGTTAAACGGGCTCCACATGTTGGTCATGCTGTTAAATTCGGCATCGGGAGTTTCAATCCACAGTCCGTCAATTTTAGCATGCCAGCTTTCAACAAGAGCCTGATAAGCTGCGTCAATTTTTTCGATAGTATCGAATTCGGCTAATGCGGCTTTCCCTTCTTTTTCGGCTTTACCAATGCCCATAATGGTAGCTAACTCGTGCGATTGGCCGGGCTCAAGTTCCACGTCGATTTGCAGCACACCGCAACCGTTGTCGCCATAGGCCAGTGAGTTGCTGCATTGGCCACGTTCAACCACCAGCGGGTTGTGGTAAGCGCGGTAAGGCCCCAGAAAGGCATCGCGATCGGTATCGAAACCGGTAATGTTGCCGCCAATCACACCTAAAAAGGTGTGGCGGTTGCCGTCGTGGTTCTGAAAATCGCCGCTATCGTCGGGCAGTTGCACATTAATGCCGTGGTCAATAATATTATCGACTACCTTCATGCGCAATATGTACTGGGTATATTGCAGGTTGAAAAAATCCTGCATCTGGTGCCAATTGTTCGAATATTCAACAAAAGTGTAGAGGCGCAAATTGCGTTTTACCTTATCGTTGTTTGTAATTTTCATTTTCCATATTTCGAAGGCTTTGCCCAGGGGTACAAAATAGCTCGTTTCGGTTTTTATGTTGCTGTAATCCGATTCGATAACCGTATAAGCCGAACCATGCCTGCAAACCGATTTGTACTGGTCGAGCGGCTTGCCCACGGGTTGCCACGATGCCGACCAGTAGTCTTTCGAATCGCGGTCGTGCACATAAAAGTACCGTCCGGGTTGGTCCATGGGGATTGCGTTAAACCTCAGGCGCATAAAACGACCCTGTGCTGCCGACTTGTAAAAACTGTAGCCGCCGGCATTGTTGGTAATAATGGCTCCGTACTCGGTTGAGCCCAGGTAATTGCTCCACGACTTTGGCGTGTCGGGGCGGTCAATTACATATTCTTTCTTTTTATCGTCGAAATGTCCGTATTGCATATAATTAAGTCATTAAGTAAGTAGTCATTAAGTTATTAGTCAATAGCCATTAAATCAGTAGCAAAACTAATGATTTACTGACCATTGACTTTTTCTTGTTCTAAAATACTTCCGAATTTGCTTTAATATAGCTTAAAAGTTCGTCAACCTGTGCAAAGGCAATGGCTGTATAAGTATCGGCAGCGCCGTAATAAATGGCTATGCGGCCGGTTTCGGCATCGTACAGGTTAGCACACGGGAATGCTACATTGGGTACAAAGCCTGTTGTTTCGTAATCTTTTTCGGGAGTAAGCAGGTAGTCGCGAGTGCGATAGAGTACTTTGTCTGGATTGTCGATATCGAGAATAGCGGCACCAATGCTGTATACATATCCGTTGCATGTATTTGAAACCCCATGGTAAAAAAGCAGCCATCCTTCGGTAGTTTCAATTGGTACCGGACCTGCGCCAATTTTCATTCCCTGCCACCAGCCTTGTCCTCCGTTAGTCATTACCAGTTTGTGGTTTCCCCAGTGAATAAGGTCGGGACTTTCGCTAACATAAATATTGCCAAATGGAGTGTGACCGGTATCGCTTGGGCGGCTTAGTAACAAGTATTTTCCATTTACTTTGCGAGGAAACAAAACACCGTTTCGGTTGTATGGCATTAATGGGTTAGGCATTCGAACAAAAGTTTTGAAATCGGTAGTTCGTCCAAGTCCTATTGAAGGTCCGTTCATGTCGTCGCACCAGGTTACATAATATTGATCGTCGATTTCGATAACACGTGGGTCGTATGCATAGCTTGTGGGGTCGGGGTTTCCGTTTTCGTCGACCCACTGAATTGGGTCGGGATCGAGATCTATTTTAAGGCCATCGGCACTTTTGCCCGAGAAAAGAGTAGCGCGTCCGTTTTTCTGATCGGCACGAAATACTCCGGCATAAGTGCCTTCGAAAGGAGCTATAGCGCTGTTGTATACACGGGCAGCTTTGGGTATTGGATTCCATCCTATTACCGGATTTCCGCTAAAACGCCACATTACATCAGCGCATGTTTCTGGTTTATTTTCCCAAGGAATGTTAGGTAATGCTTTTCCAATAATTGTTTTGTTCATGTTGTTCAAAATTTTTAACAGGTATAATAAAATGCTTGTTGAAAAATCTGCCGGAATGAAAGTGCATCAATCCGGCAGATGAATTTATGTTTTGTAAAAAATTTTATTCACTTTCCTGATCTTTTTTTCGACGTTCGGTCAAATCGGCTTCAATTTCGGCAACGCGCTTTTCGTTGAGCGGATATGCCAGCGAAATTATAACCGAAACAACTCCTAAAGCAGCGGGAATAAGGCTAAACAACAGCAATAATCCACGTAAACTTTCAGGGTTTTGATCAATATTTGGTTGAAAACCAACCTGCGACATAAGGGTAAGCGCGAGGTAAGCTCCAACAGCCCATCCAATTTTTTGCGACATTGTTGATGCTGAGAAAATAAGGCCGGTTGCACGGCGTCCTTTTTTCCACTCGGCATAATCGGCGGTATCGGCATACATAGCCCAAAGCAGTGCGCTTAATGGCCCTCCGGTAAACGAACCTGTAATTTGGAAAAAGAATATTAATCCGAGTTGTTTAGCGGTAAGTACATACAAAATGGCTGTACTAAATATGGCAACAATAAAGAATAGCATGAAGGTTTTCTTTTTTCCGATTTTTGAAGCAATTATTGGTATTGAAACAACACCAAGTAATGACGAGATCTGGCCAATAGTATTGTATGCCGAGGTGAGGGTTACAAAGTCGTAAATTTTTTCGCCAATAAATGGAAGTGCTACACTTTGCGATCCAATTACATATTTAAAATAGTGTACTGTAACACTTCCGCGTACGGCAACAAAAAGAATAAATGTGATTGTGGTTGCCAGGAGTATTAACCAGGGTTTATTGGTAACAAGCTCTTTAAGGTCTTGTTTTACATTGGTTTTTTGGTTTTTAGGAGGCAGTACTCTTTCGCGGGTTCCGAAAAATGTTATTAAAAAGAAAATAATTGCTGCTGCTCCAACAATCATAAAAAAGCGCGACCATCCTTTAGCTTCGTTTACAACAACTAATTCATATTGTACATTATCGCCGTCAACATCGTTAAACATTTCGTTAAGTGATATCGAATACGAACCAAATCCTTCGGCAACATCATAGCCGGTTTGGCTTGCAGTAATAAACGGTGCATTGTTTTCATCAGGATTTCGAACAATTACTTTCAGGGTATGTTTTGTCCGTCCGCCTTTTCCATCATCGGCTACAATTGTCAGGCTTGATATGCCATTTTTAATTTCGACAAACTCCAGATTTGTGTTGTTAATTTCGGGTTTTATTACTTCGTAATTTCCCGATTCGGCACTAAATTGGAGATTATCGTTTTCAATATCAGTAAAAATTGTATTTAGATTGATATTGTGTTTTTCAAATCCTGAGTCTAAGGTTAATACTTCGCTTGAATCAACTACATGAGGAGCAGTGTTGTTCTGGTTTAAAACGCTTACAGCAAAAGTTTCTGTCTGATCGCCCCATTTTTTATCGGTTGCAACAACAGCTAAATCAGCTGTTCCCGATAATTGATTTGAAACTTCAGACAAAACGAGTATGCCGTTATTAATATTTGCTGAAATGAGTTCGGAGTTTGTATTTTTTACACTAAACGAAAAGTCTTGATGTGCAGATCCATGAAATACTTTACTGAGGTCAATTGAGTATTGTTTAAAGTTTTGATTTAAGGTAATGTCTTCAATTGGGTTTGTAATTCGAGGAGTATTATTATCGGTAGGCGAAACAGTGAAACGAATTTCTTCTACAGTTTTACCTTTGTTTGAGTCGTATGCTGTGATAAAAAATGTTGAAACACCCCGTTTGTTCTCGTTAACAACAAGTTGCTCATTTTTAATTTTGGCTTCCATTATTGTACTGTCGCCTTTTCCAAGTGTTTTTGTCATTGGTAACAGGGTTGCCGAAATAATTATACCTGCTGCAAAAGCAAAAATGAATTTTACCGACGATACCGAGGTGCGCTCAATTGAATTTGGAGAAATAACACCCATTAATGATGTATATGGTATATTAATGGCAGTGTAGAGCATCATTATGAGAAAAAATGTTGCATAAGCCCAAATAACTTTTCCCGACATTCCAAAATCGGGGGTTGTAAACGCAAGTACACCTGCTATTGCAAACGGCACACAAAGCCATAGTAAATAGGGTCTGAATTTTCCCCAGCGTGACTTAGTCCTGTCGGCAATAATTCCCATTAGCGGGTCGTTTACTCCGTCCCATAAACGGCTAATTAAAAACATGGTGGCTGCTACCGATGCCGGAATTAAAAATACATCGGTATAAAAATATGTAAAATACAGCATAAAGGTTTGCCAGTATAATACCGAGGCCAGGTCGCCAAAACCATAGCTAATTTTCTCTTTTAAGCTTAACTTGTGCGAAGTGTTGTCCATACAAAAGGTTCTTTTTTATAGTTTGTTAGTTAATGTATTTTGTTGTAAGCGCCGCAAAAATAAATCAAAATAATCATCCATCGGGGTGGTATTAATTGCATTCGATATAAATTTTGGCACTTTATTAATGTGCTGATTTTGATCTTGAAAAAAGATTCACAGGTAACCTGTAAAGTCTAAATTTCAGTTGTTTGTGTAAAATGTACGCAATATATAAAAAAAGGATTTACAATTTTTAAAAAGGGGGCGTTTTTTACAGCATTATGACGTTGTGTTATATGAATAATTGAAAATTGATATGCCTGCCTTTTTTTTTGAATATGTCAAATTTATCAATTTTTAATTCGATGTACTTTTTCTTTTTAAATTTGTGTGTATTGTTTTTGATGAAAACAAAATTATAATTGGAGATTATGTTTTGTTAATTCGTATTTATGTGGCATCAATAACGCAGAATAATCATATGCTACATTTTTTAACTGAAAAATTGTATGTGGATTTTTGACTGGAATACTATTACCGAGCACCTGGGCTTGTTGGTTAATGCAGCATATGTTGTAACGGTTGTTTTTATTGTACTTCTGATTATTATTGAAAACCGAAGCCCGATAAAATCAATAAGCTGGATATTGGTTGTTACATTAATACCTGTACTAGGAGTACTTTTTTATATATTTTTTGGGCAGAAATATCAAAAAAAGATATTGTATTCACGCAAAGTAGCTCGTTTTAATAATAAGATAAGCAACTTATTAAATACACAATTAAAAGATATTTCGAAAATATCTCCAACCGATATTCATTCTGAAATTGCTCTGAAAAAAGACATAATGCATTTGCTTATGCGAAACGACAGAGCTTTTGTAAGCCAAAACCATTCAATAAAAATTTTGAATAACGGGTCGGAAACCTATGCACAATTAAAAGACGACTTAGCAAAGGCTAAGCACCACATACATCTCGAATTTTTTATTTTTAAATTTGACGATATCGGGAACGAAATTTTCGAAATTTTAAAGGAACGGGCAGCTGCGGGTGTTGAGGTTCGGCTGGTATACGATAGTGTTGGAAGTTATTATATGCCCCGAAGTAAAAAGCGAGAGGCTCGTAAACATAACATTATAATCAAAAGTTTTAATAAAGTTTTGTTTCCATTTCTGACATCAAAGATTAATTATCGTAATCATCGTAAAATTGTGGTAATTGATGGGGTGATTGGTTTTTCGGGGGGTTTAAATATATCGGATAAATATAACGAGAAAAAATCAGGGCAAACATACTGGCGCGACACTTTTGTGCGAATAGAAGGGCTTGCTGTTACAGCTTTGCAAATGATTTTTATAAACGATTGGTATTATGTTTCGAAACAAAATATTTTTCACGAGAAGTATTTTGTTGAAGACAAAACCGTCAAGGGAAATTTTGTGCAAATTATTTCGGGAGGCCCCGATTCGGACTGGAAATCGGTATTACAATTTTATTTTAGTGCTATAACATCGAGTCGTGAACATGTGTATTTAGTCAGTCCGTATTTTATACCTAACGACGAGCTTTCGTTTGCATTAAAATCGGCAGCTATGCGGGGTATCGACGTACGTTTGCTCATTCCCGAAAAATCGGATACCCGCATATCGCACTGGAGCTCAATGTCGTACGTTAAAGAAATGCTCAAGGCCGGAGTGAAAATTTACATGTATCAGAAAGGCTTTTGTCATAGCAAGTTGTTAATATCCGATGGAGTTATGTGTTCTATTGGTTCGGCAAATCTTGATTACCGGAGTTTAGAAACACAGTTTGAAGTTTCGGCAATTATTTACGACAAAAAAATTACCAATCAGTTGAGTAAGAAATTTTTTGAAGATGTGTCGCATTCGAAATTGTTGACTTTGCAGAGCTGGCAAAAACGCAAGTGGCATGCTAAGTTTATTTCGTCGTTTGCCCGCCTTTTTGCGCCGCTTATGTAGTCGGCATTTGTTTTTATTTGATGTTTTGTTTTGAACTCAAATGTTATCTTTGTTCTGTATGCAACGCCTTATTATCAATATATTTTTACTTCTGCTAATTTTTAGTATTTGCAGTATAAGGCTATGTGCCTCGGATACGGAAAAAGGTTTTATAGGTAAAACTCTGCATCATGGCTTAATGAGTAGCCGCGATGTATTATTATCGCCGGCAGGCTGGGATAAAACCGACTGGATAGTATTGGGGTCGGCTACAGCACTTACCACCTCGGCAGTTTTTTTGATCGATACTCCTGTAAATACATATCTCAGGAACAACAACAATCAAGGTTTTAAACATGCATTGAAATATGTTGAGCCACTTGGGAATAAATATATTGGCTTATCGGTTGTTGGTTTTGCTTTGCATGGTGCAATTTTAAAAAAGAATTATTCACTCGAAACAGCATTAATTGTTGGCGAGAGTTATATTTTGAATGGGATACTTGTTCAGGCAGTAAAGCATTTAGCTGGTCGATCGCGACCTTACGATTTGCGTGGAGCCGATGCTATGCGTTGGGAAGGGCCATTGCAGGGATCGTCGTTTTATTCGGGTCACACGTCGAGTGCTTTTTCGGCTGCTTCGGTAATAGCCTGGCGCTATCGCGATACAAAATGGGTGCCCTTGCTTTCGTATTCGTTGGCTGCACTTGCCGGTTTTGAGCGAGTATATAATAACCAGCATTGGTGTAGCGACATATTATTTGGAGCAGTTGCAGGTACAGCTATTGGGCTCTTTTTGGCAAAAAATCATACAAACAATCCATACAAAATTTATCCAATAGTGGGGACTGATGTTAATGGTTTTACAATGCTTATAAAAATTGGCAATTAATAGGCCGATTGAAACTGATTTAAAAAGCGTACATCGTTTTCAAAAAATAAACGTAAATCGTTTACACCATACTTAAGCATAGTAATTCGTTCAATGCCCATTCCAAAAGCATATCCCGTATATTTTTTGTTATCAATTCCGCATAAATCAAGCACATTTGGGTCAACCATTCCGCAGCCCATAATTTCGAGCCATCCGGTGTATTTACACACATTGCATCCTTTACCTCCACATATTGAGCAGCTTACGTCCATTTCGGCCGAAGGTTCGGTAAACGGGAAATACGAAGGGCGCAAACGAATTTCGGATTTTTCGCCAAAAAATTCGCGTGCAAAATACAGCAATGTTTGTTTCAGATCGGCAAACGAAACATTTTCATCAACATATAATCCTTCAATTTGATGGAAAATGCAGTGTGCTCGTGCAGATATTGCTTCGTTACGAAATACTCTTCCGGGAAAAATTGCTCTGATTGGTGGTTGGGTTTTTTCCATTACACGCACCTGTACACTCGATGTGTGTGTGCGCAGCAGTATATCAGGATCTTTCTCGATAAAAAAGGTGTCCTGCATATCGCGGGCAGGATGTTCGGGTGGAAAGTTTAAGGCAGAAAAAACATGCCAGTCGTCTTCAATCTCGGGTCCCTCGGATACTACAAATCCTAAGCGGGCAAATATTTCGATAATTTGATTGCGGACAATTGCCAGGGGATGTCTTGAACCCAGAGGCAGGTTGTTTCCGGGCAAGCTAATGTCGCTGCCTTGCAATCCGTTACTTTGTTTGTTAAAGCTTTTCTTAAGGTCGTTAATTTTATCCTGGGCAAAGGTTTTAAGTTCATTTATAGCAGCACCTACCGCTTTTTTCTGATCGGCAGGTACACTTTTAAATTCGCTAAAAAGCTGGCCTATTAAACCTTTTTTGCTTAAATACTTAATTTTTAGCTCTTCGGCTTGCTCGGCTGTGTTTGCTGTAATGGATTCAATTTCCTCTTGTAAGGCTTTAATTTTATCTAACATGGTTTTTTATTTTTGCGATATCGATGGGCAAAATTAACAGAAATTGTTAAACTGAGTAATGATTATACCAATAAACTGGCAATCAAAAGTGCTTTGTGATAAAAAAATAACAACAAATTTTTAAAGGAGCATATGCACACTATCGGCCTGTAAGAATAAATTCGGCAGTTCCAATATTGTACCCATCGGTAAAAACATCAACCTTATATGTTCCGGGAATAAGAGCTTCTTTACCGGTGTTATCCCAATATATATTGATGGGCAATTCCATCCCTTCGTAATTTACTTCGCGCATTGCTGTATACGGAATATTTAAATCTTCGAACTTAAAGGTGTTTTGATCCGACAGAGTTAGCAAAAGCTGATCGGGGCGCATAATGCGCACATACACATTTTTAGCACCGCGTTTTGCCGTAAGGTTTTTACTTAACGAAAAACTGATCACGAGTTTTTGAATTCTCGATACTTTTGATGTTTCACGATCTCTGGGATTGAGCCCGGTGCCCCGTAAATCGAGCGCCTCAAGTATTTGTGCCTGTTTAACTGTTTGCTCAAGTTTTTGGCGTTCCTTTTCAAGTTGTTCGCTACGTGAGCGTTCTTGCGTAATAAGTTCTTTTACCTCAAGATTCTCGGCAAAAAGCACTTTGTTGCGTTCGTTCAGTGAATCGATCTGATTATACAAATCGCGCATAATTCCACGCAGGGTATTTACCTGGTTTCGGTAATTTGATACTTCGCGGATACTGGCTTTTTTTACTTGCTCAATTTCAACCAGCAAATTTTTTATTTCAGATTGAGTAAGTAGTAAATCTTCATTCAGATTCTTATTATCGGTTTTTAGTGAGTCATAATCGACCAAAAGATTTTCGAGCTCATATTTTATTGAATCTTTTTCGGCATTCAGCTCGCCTATCATTTTGTTATGATCGGCCCGTTGAAACAGAAATAAAACGATAACAGCAATAAGCACAACAGATAATGCAATTACTAAAATGTTTTTTTTGTCGAAGCTTTTTTTGCTTTCAGTGTTTATAATCTGGTTTTCCATCGGGTATATTATTTTGCTTTAATTTTAATGAGCACAAAAATAGAACTAATTTCATTCATTCACAACGTGTACAGCTATGATGTTTATTGTGTATTACTCAAAAAAAACATTGTATATTAACATAAGAAAACAATTGATGTTTTGGGTTGTTTTTACTTAAAAAGGAGAGAAAAAATGGATTTATCGCAAATTCGGAATGATTATTTAAAGCAAAAGCTACGGAAAGGTTCAGTTGATGCTGATCCCTTAAAGCAGCTCCGACTGTGGTTGCAACATGCCCGCGAGGCACAATGTCCCGAGTATACAGCAATGACACTTGCAACAGCAAACGCCGACGGACACCCCTCAACACGCATTGTGTTGTTAAAGTATATTGATGATAATTCGCTGGTGTTTTTTACCAATTACAGGAGTCATAAAGCTAAAGATATAGCAATAAATAACCGTATTGCTGCTCATTTTTTTTGGCCAGAGCTTGAACGACAAGTAAAGGTTGAAGGGTTGGTTCACAAAACAACATCCGAAATATCTGATAAGTATTTTAATGAGAGGCCATTTTACAGTAAAATAAGTGCTATTATTTCTGATCAAAGTTCTGAAGTGATGAATCGTAAAACGCTCGAAAAACGATGGAAACTTGAAAAAGAAAAATGGGAAGGCACTGAAATTGAGCGTCCCGATTATTGGGGAGGATATCGGATTAAACCTACACGGGTTGAATTTTGGCAGGGGCGCGCTTATCGTTTACACGATAGGTTAAGATTTCAGAAAAGTATTGAAGGATGGGAAATAAAACGCTTATCGCCATAGGAACTTTTTTTGTTTTGTGTTTTTTAGCGCGGATAATGCTATTTTTGAGGAAATATTTTTTTGATGGATTTACTCGAAGGACTGGTTATAAAATCAACAGGGAGCCGATATTTGGTTAAAAGCAATAGCTGTGTATACGAATGCAGAGTAAAAGGGAAATTGCGCACCAAAGGTATTCGAACAACAAATCCTGTTTCGGTTGGCGACCTTGCATACTTTGCGGTTCAAAACGAACAAAGCGAGAGGGGTTTGCCTATGGGCGTTATTTCAAAATTAAAACCGCGCCGAAATTACATTATCCGTAAATCGGTTAATCTTTCGAAAGAATCGCATATACTTGCTGCAAATATCGATTTAGCATTTATTGTAGCTACAGTAAACCACCCGGTAACCACCCTGCATTTTATCGATCGGTTTTTAATTACTGCCGAAGCATATTCGATTGAAGCTGTGATTATTTTCAATAAAATTGATTTGTATACTCCTGCCGAAATGGATGTTGTGAATGAGTGGTTTGGTATTTATCACAATATTGGGTATCGCTGCATTGGTACATCGGTTGTTACCGGCCAGGGAATGGACGAGCTTAAAGAGTTAATGTGCCGAAAAACCAGTGTATTTGCAGGGAATTCGGGAGTAGGAAAATCATCTCTGATTAATTCAATCGATCCAAAACTTGACCTGAAGACAAGTGCTTTATCACAATATCACAATGCAGGTAAACATACCACTACATTTTCCGAAATGTTTGAACTGCAAATGGGTGGATATATTATTGATACTCCCGGTATTCGGTCGTTTGGGATGATTGATATGAAAAACGATGATGTAAGCCACTATTTTCGCGAAATATTTAAGTTTTCGGATAAATGCCGCTTCAATAATTGTACTCATACACACGAGCCGGGTTGCGCTGTGCGCGAGGCTGTAGGGGATGGAGAAATTAGTCTGAGCCGGTACGAAAGCTATTTGAGTATTTTAAACGAAGACGAGGATGAAAAATACCGAATGGCATAATCGT
Organism: uncultured Prolixibacteraceae bacterium; assembly: GCA_964487645.1. GTDB lineage: Bacteria > Bacteroidota > Bacteroidia > Bacteroidales > Prolixibacteraceae > Roseimarinus. The sequence goes on along the minus strand of CAZARW010000009.1, from coordinate 6,171 downwards.
TAAAAAAAGGGCTTGTTCTTGAAGTGCTTTTTATAATCTGTTATTTTTTGACAAACACTTTATTCGTTGCTGTTGCTCGATTTGCCGGCATGTTTTTTAATGTATTGTGTTGGTGTCATTTTATATTCAGATTTAAAATGCTTCGTAAAATAACGGGGGTCGTTAAACCCAATTTTATATGCAACTTCCATTACAGTAAGCTGGCTTTTTTCGAGCAGTTGAGCTGCACGCCTTATGCGCATTATTCTGATATATTCGATTGGTGTTTTGCCTGTTAGCGACGAAAGTTTATTGTATAAATGTGCGCGGCTGATGCCAATTTCGCGGCTAAGCTTTTCGACCGAAAAATCGGGTTCGTGCATGTTTTGCTCGGTAAGCTCTTTAACTTTTCCTAAAAATTTTTCATCAAGCGATGTAATCTGTATTTCGGACGGTACAAGTTCAAAGTTCTTCTGAAATTGCTTGCGGGCGTTTATTCGTTGCTCAATAAGTTTAGCAATTCGCAATTTTAAAATTTCAAAATTGAAAGGTTTTGTGATATAATCATCGGCACCGGTTTCGAGGCCTTCGTACTTATGCTGGTCGCTTGTGCGTGCTGTGAGCAAAATAACAGGTATGTGCGATGTGCGTTTGTCTGATTTTATCAGTTTACACAATTCAATACCATCCATTTGGGGCATCATAATATCGCTTACAATTAAATCGGGGAGCAGGTCGGGGATAAGTTCCCATGCTTTTTCGCCGTTTTGCGCTTCGTATATTCGGTATTCGGTTTTTAAATTGTCTTTTAAGTAAAAGCGAATGTCGGGATTGTCTTCAACAAGCAATATTTTTGAAAGTTTGTTTTTGTTGTTTGTTAAAATCTGTTTCTGTTCACTACTTTTGTTGATATTGTTTTTCTGAGCATTATCGGGCATTTTGTTAATTTCTGATTCATTTTCGAGTGGAAGGTCAATAATAAATAAACTGCCTTTGCCGGGTTCGCTTTTAACGTGTATTGATCCCTTATGCATTTGAGTAAACTCGCGTGTAAGCGACAGTCCAATACCGCTGCCCTGTGTTGTTTGCTTGCCTGCCGGGATATTTTGCACAAATCGTTCAAAAATGATATTTTGTTTTTCGAGAGGTATACCAATTCCCGAATCTTTAACCTCAATGTTTACCCCTTGTTTATTGTTTTTGCTGGTAAGCGATAATTTGAATGCAATATTTCCGTTTTCGGAAGTGAATTTAAATGCATTTGAGAGCAGGTTAAAAATAATTTTCTCAATCTTATCATAATCGAACCAGGCATAAATCGATTCAACATTTGATTCAAACGAGAGTTGAATATTTCTGGTTTCGGCCATGTCAGAAAACGACTCGACAGTATCGCGGCAAAAACTCACCAGTTCGTTTTGCGTTAAGTCAAGTGTAAGTCCTTGTACTTCAAGTTTTCTGAAGTCGAGTAATTGATTTACAAGGTTGAGCAAACGCTTTGCATTACGGTTAATGAGTTTGAGTTGCTGGTGTGTGTGTGCATCACTTGTATTTTTTATTAAGCGTTCGATGGGCGATATAATGAGGGTGAGCGGAGTACGAAATTCGTGGCTAATGTTTGTAAAAAATTTAAGTTTAAGCATATCCATTTCGTGTTGGCGTGTTGCTTCGGTTCGTTCTTGTTGTAAGGCAAATTTGTTTCGTTCGCGGCGTATTACAAGCAGTAGCGTGTAAAATATAATGAGGATAAAACTTATTAGATAGATTGAGTATGCCAGTTTTGTTCGCCAAAATGGTGGCAATACGGTAATTTGCAGTGATAAGATTTCTGATTTCGACATATTTTCGATATCCGAAGAATATGCCTTAAGGATGTAGTTTCCGGGGTTTAAGTTTGTATAGGTTATTTCGGGATGATTGGCTGTATTTGATAACCATTCGGAATTAAAGCCTTCGAGGGTGTAGTGATATATTATCTTATCGGGGTTGAGGTAGTTGATTGATGCGAATGTAATTGAAAATGTTTTATGGCTGTGGTGCAATGTAATTTTGTTAGTATATGCCAGTGTGTTTTTTAAAATTACGCGATTATTTATTTCATTACCCGGCTCAACAATCCGATTGTTAACTTTTAGTTCCGACAGAAAAATTTCATAATTGTGTATATCGGTCAAAAGATTTTCGGGTTTAAAAATGCTAAATCCGTCCGATCCTCCAAATATCAGGTCACCGTTTTTTGTTTTTAAGGCAGCATGTTCGTTAAATTCAATCCCGTGAAGGCCATCTTTTTCGTCGTAGTTCTTAATTCGGTATACCACACTGTCGGTGTTGGCTTTTTGAATAATAATGTTTGCCAGTCCTCGTGGTGTTGCAGTCCAAATGTTGTTATCGTTCGATTCTAAGATCGTTAATGCTACATTATCGGGCAGGCCGTTTTCGATACTCAGTGTTCGGATGTTTTGGGTTTTTTGATTTAAAATGTTTATACCTTCGAGCGTAGCTACCCAAATATTATTCTGGCTGTCGGCATACACATCGAGCGTTGAGTTGCTGCTGAGCGAATTTTCGGAATTATTGTGTAAATACCGTTTAAATTGTTTTGTTTGTTTGTTGTAACTGTTTACACCATACGAGGTTGCCATCCATATTGTATGGTTTTTGTCTTCGCATATCGACATAATGAATTCGCTGGCAGTTAACGAATCGTTGGGGTTAATAATTTTTCTGAAAGTTTGTGTTTTGCGGTCAAAAACGGAAAGTCCTTCGCCAAGGCTTCCAATCCACAAAATACTGTCCGAATCTTCAAATATTGCCCAAACGTTGTTGCTCAATACAGCTTGTTTATTTTGCAGGTTGTGCGTGTATCGTTTAAAGTTTTTGCCATCAAAGCTGTTTAGTCCTCCGGTATATGTGCCAATCCAAAGTGTATTGTTGTGGTCAAAGCACAAATCAACAATTACATCGCTCGAAAGGCTGTTGGTGTTGTTTGGGTTATGTGTATAACATGTAAATTGTTTTTTGTTGCGATTAAAAAACATTAATCCCGAACCGTTAGTTCCAATCCACAAGTTTCCATCTTTATCTTCGGCAAAGGTATTTATGTCTTCAGAGCATAACCAGTTTTTACGCAAGGGGTTGAGTTTATATTTTTCGAAATTAAATAATTCGGGATGAGTAAAGTTGATTCCCTTTTTGTATGTTCCAATCCATACAATGTTTTTGTCGTCGGCTAAAATAGAAGTAATGCTGTTTTGCGACAGACTGTTGCTGTTGCCATAAATGTTTTCGTAAATGTTTATTTTGCCTGTTTCCTTATTTATCACGTTTAATCCTCCATGGTCGGAGCCCAAAAGAATATTTCCCTGCTTATCGCTTGTAAGTGCCGAAACATTGTTGTGACTTATAAAGTTGGTTTTTGATTGGCTGTGGTAACGTGTGATTTTACCCGTTTTTGTGTCAAAGCAAAATGCTCCTTTATCTTCTTGAGTTATATATATCCAGGCATTGTATGCAGAGTCGATATGTATATTATATTGATTTTGCGATGGAGGTATTACATTGAGTTCGTTTGTATATTGCTTTATAACCTCGAATTGATTTGGGTCGAATACTTCAATTGCAGGTTTACTGTTTATAAGCCAGAATTTTCCATGTTTATCAACCGAAACCGATTCAATATTGTAATGCATTAAGTGGTTTCCGGGTTGAGCTAAATAAACCGAGTCGGTATTAGGATCGTAGCAATAAATGCCGTTTTGCCCGTGTATGAGCCAAAAATTGTTCTTCGAATCGGTAAACATTGTTGAATATCCACTGCGTGGTAGCGGTATGTTTTTATTGAAAAGAGAATCGGTTGTGCTGAATTTACCGGTTTTGGGGTTATATATGCTTATGTTGCTTGGTGTATCAATCCATAATTTTCCATCAAACGATTCATATATTGCGTTTATTACGTTATCGTGCAACGAAGTACTATCATTTTTTATTTTCAGAAATACTTTGTTTGTATGGCCATCGAACCGGTTAAGCCCATGTGTTGTACCAATCCATATATATCCTTTGCTGTCTTTAAAAATGGTTTTTATTTGGTTACTCGATAGTCCGTCGTTTATATCGAATCGGCGGAATTGCAAAGCCTGATCCTGTGAATATCCAGTCAGGAAAAACAAAAACAGCAGTATATTTAATAAGCCCTGTTTCATATATGTTGTTACAAATTGCAAAAATAAATGAGTATAAAAAATGGATCCCGTGTCATTTTCGGGTAAATATAGTGTTCTTGTTGCAATTTTTAATAATGCCTATTTTTATACGTGTATTATACAGTTTTTTTAGGGGGGCAGAAAAACCAGATTAGCAGCAAGTCATTTTTTGTTAGTTGTTTATGTTTGGGCATAAAATTTTTTGTTGTAAAATATTCTCCGAATTGCAATTAATGTTTACAATGAACATATTTTGTGAGCCAGTATTTTTATTGAATAAATCGATGTTGATTTGTGAATACCCGGACAAAATATGTTTTGATAATTCTTTGTAAATAATGCGGCCAGTTAAATCGTAGATATAAATATCGATGTTAGACTCATTTAAAAGTTCGAGATTTATTGTTATTGTTTCAGAAACAACATTTCCCTGCACTTCTGCTTTTATTTTTTCGATAGGTTTTATGGCACTGCTTTCACCCGGAATATTTTTATCAATCCAGTCAATACGTTTGCTAATCCAATCTTTTAAATAGTTTATTTCATCGTTATAGTTTTTCCCAACATAATAATTTGGCCATACTTTTTTCCCCAATACAGGCCATTTATCAAAATTGCGTTCTTGAGGTTCAGAAAGGTGATTGCTTAACGAATCAATAATGTAGAAAATATTTTCTTTTAGAAGGAGGTCGTTTCGGAGTTCAAACCAGCGTTTGTGAAGTTGATTTGTAAAAGTGGTATCTTGCATTAATTGTTTATACCAAGTTGCATTGTTCACATTGTAACTAAATCCGTCAGTCAGATATCCATCGCGGTAATCAGCGTTTCCGTATGCAATGTTAAAGTCCCAAACCGGCCCCATTGTTATTTTTCCGTTCTTGCTGTCTTTGTCTTTATATAAAAATGTACTTTTTATATAGGCATCAATATTTCGGGATATTTCGTTGACAATAAAAAAATCGATAAAACTTTTTATGTCAATAAGATTGAGGTATCCTGAGCCGGGTTTCATATTCTCGTCGGCAAATAAACCCGACTCAAACATTGCAATTTCATTTTTAATGTATTGAAATTGTTGAGTCGATAGGTCAGTACATTTTGGATATTCAACGCGAATTGGCATTTCTCCTTTTCTGGTAAACCAAAAACATTGATCAGTCCATCGATCAATCTGCAATATATATCCACCGGTAATATCGTCTCCCGAATTGTCGCTGGATTTCATTTTTGAGATATTTATTCTGTTTTTATCCCGTTTAATTTTTTCAATAAAAATGTAAACTCCCTGGTACTCATCGTTTAAAAACAACTCGCAAAATTTCATTCGTGGAGCATAGTGCCCCATTTTTCTGAATAGATGTGCTGATAGTACGTTTCGGATAAGTGTTTTATCAGAGTATGGTGCGTGCAGAATCCAGTCGTTTTCTTCAGGAAAACCCATAAGTGATACGTTAAGGTTTTCTCCGCTATTTGTTTGGGTTTCTAATCCATATTGTTTTTTGGGGAAATTCTGTGATGTGTAGCTTCTGGTCTCAATGGCAATATACGTATTGACTATCACTATGAAAAATAATGCCCATTGTTGCTGCAATTTTTGGCTCATCAACAATTTGTTCTCCATGTGTGTCGATAAAAACAAGCGGAAGATTTGACGAAAAATAATTATCCTGACAAAGTACCGGGTAAAATCCGAATGATAAAAGAATTGTAAGTAATATGAATTGTATTTTCATTGAGATGATACTTTGCCGGTTTCCCCTTATGTTATCGTCTTTGTTTTATTAAATGAATGTTGCAAAACTACAAATAATTATTTGAAGCTTAAATTAATAAGGATAGTGTTTCATTAGAACCCAATTTGTGAGTGGAAATGATAAAATAAGCATGACGGATTTATGGTATGTGTAATTTATATTTTAAATGATTTTAAAATCTACATTTTTTAAATCGTCCCAAAAACCGGGATACGATTTGGTAACCACGCCGGGGT
>CAZARW010000008.1:0-64411 GCA_964487645.1 uncultured Prolixibacteraceae bacterium | reverse complement strand
AAATGGTATACTTTTGGATTGAAATACTGGTATACTTTTAAGTTGAAAAAAACAGCCCATTTTTTTCAAATCGGCATTTATTGTCGATCGGTACTCGGGCTTGTACCAAAAAAAGAATTTACGTTGTGAGAGTTTTTCGTTTTTACTGCGAGCAGTATATACCGGTTTTAGTGTGTACGGATGCACTCCCGAATAATAAATAACTGTAGCAACTGTCATTGGAGTAGGGGTAAAATCCTGCACTTGTTCGAGTTTAAAATTGAGTTTTTGAGTTTCGAGCATTAAATGGGCCATATCTTCGTTTTTACTACCCGGGTGGCTCGAAATAAAATACGGAATAAGTTGTTGTTTAAGGCCTGCAGCTTTATTTTCGTTATTAAAAAAGTGCAGCAGTTTTTTAAATAAATCAAACGATGGTTTACGCATAATATTGAGCACGTTATTGCTGGTATGCTCAGGAGCAACTTTTAATCGCCCCGAAACATGCTTGCGAATAACATTGCGCATATACTCAATATTTTGGGGAGTATCGTGTCCTTTTTCAAAAATCAAATCGTAGCGAATGCCACTGGTAATAAAGGCTTTTTTTACGGCAGGGTGTTGATTTGCAATTTCATAAATTTCGGTAAGGGCTAAGTGCGAAGTGTCGAGGTTTTTACAAATTGCCGGGTGTATGCACGACGGGCGTTTGCATACTTTGCACATGTCGAGGTTTATCCCCTGCATTGTATACATGTTGGCCGATGGGCCACCTAAATCGCTAATATAGCCCTTAAAGTCGGGCATCCGGGTAATTGCTTCAATTTCCGATTGTATTGATTTTTTTGATCGACTGGCAATAAATTTCCCCTGATGTGCCGATATTGTACAAAAAGCACATCCACCAAAACACCCTCTGTGCAGATTTACCGAGTGGCGTATCATCTCATAAGCCGGTATATGTTTGTTTTTGTATCGAGGATGAGGCATGCGGGTGTATGGCAAATCAAAAACCCTGTCAATTTCGCCTTCGTTCATAGGTTGATATTGCGGGTTTATTACAAGCCATTTATTGTTTGTTTGTTGCACGATGAGTTTACCAAACCATTGGTTCGATTGTTCTTCGATGTGCCTGAAATTTGCAGCAAATTTTATTTTATCGGCACAGCAGGTTTCGTGGCTGTTTAGTACTATAGCCTTCTTGTTGTCAATAAGTTCGCTGGGTTTGTTGTTTTGCAAAAAAGCAGTTTGAGGAATGTTGTTTATTTCGCTAAAGTGTTTTCCTTGTTTTAGATTTTCGATCAACTCAATTAAAGCCTTTTCGCCCATGCCATATATGAGCAAGTCGGCTTTTGTGTCGTATAAAATTGAGGGTTTGAGTGTGTTACTCCAATAATCGTAATGAGTTACACGGCGCAACGATGCTTCAATGCCGCCAATTACAACAGGCACATCGGGAAAAAGTTTTTTAAGAATATTGCAATATACCGTTGTGGCATAGTCGGGTCGCATATCGGCACGGCCATCGGGGGTGTATGCATCGTTTGACCGTAAACGCTTATTGGCCGTGTAGTGGTTTACCATGCTGTCCATGCATCCTGCCGTAACAGCAAAAAACAAGTTTGGCTGGCCCAGTTTTTTAAAATCACGCAAATCGTCGCGCCAGTTGGGCTGTGGTACAATCGCAACTCGTAAACCTTCGGCTTCTAAAACACGGCCAATAACAGCAGCCCCAAACGATGGATGATCGACGTAAGCATCGCCGCTGAAAAGTATTACATCAATACTGTTCCAGCCACGTGCTTTTACCTCTTTTGCCGATGTTGGCAGCCAACGATTTGGATTAAGCATTGTGCCGTGTGTCATAACGAATATAATATATAATGCAATGTGCTTATTTTCCGATTAAAAAAATTGCCGGTCGTTTATGTAAATCGGGTAAATCTTTTTTCCACTCCCTGATGGTTTTTGTTTTAATAAATTCTGATTCGAGGGTAAGATCGCAAGCTACACAAAGTCGCGTATTTCCGTCGAGCGTTTTAACCAAATCGGCAAGTAAAGGGTTGTTTCGGTATGGCGTTTCGATAAAAATGTGTGTCTGATCTTCTTTTATTACACGGTTTTCGATGTATTTCATTGCTTTTCCGCGTCCGGGTTGTTTTATAGGCAGATAACCAATAAAAGCAAAGTTTTGGCCATTCATTCCTGAGGCCATCAGCGAAAGTAAAATTGACGAGGGGCCTACCAGTGGTTTTATTTCAATGCCTTTTTGATGGGCTACTTTCACTGCTTCGGCACCGGGGTCGGCAACTCCGGGGCAGCCGGCTTCCGAAATAATCCCTATGTCGTTGCCCGAAATTGCATTTTCGAAAAATGTTAACATATCGACATGCCGGGTGCGTTTATTAATTTCGAAAAATGTTCGTTCATCAATATTGATTTCCGAATCAATACTTTTCAGAAATCGTCTGGCCGATCGTACGTTTTCAACAAAGTAGTATTTAATTGACTGTACAATTGGTTTAATATCGGCAGGAAGCACCTTATAAGGATTTTCGTCGCCTAAAGTTGTAGGTATTAAAAAAAGTTTTCCGCTCATTGTGTATATTTTGCTGCAAAAATACCACGAATTAAAGTTGATTCATAACCTCAGGCTGTTATTTTTGTAACAAAACAAACATAAAGTATTTTGAAAGTAACATTTTTAGGAACAGGAACATCGCAGGGAATACCCGTAGCGGCATGTACTTGCACTGTATGTCGGTCAAACGATACACGCGATAAGCGTTTGCGCTCATCGGTGCTTGTTCAGATTGATGATGCAGATATTGTAATTGATTCGGGACCCGATTTCAGACAGCAAATGTTGCGCGCCGATGTTCGTAATCTTGATGCAATATTGCTTACGCACGAGCATTACGATCATATAGCAGGCCTTGACGATATTCGAGCGTTTAATTGGGTGCAAAAGCGGCCAACCGATATTTATGCTACCGCCAGGGTGCAAAATTCGGTAAAACGCATTTTTTCATATGTTTTTGCTGCAAAAAAATATCCGGGAATTCCTCAAATGAATTTGCATACTATAAGCAATCAACCTTTTTATATTAAAAATATTGAAATAATACCGGTAACAGGTTTGCATTACCGATTACCGGTTACTGGTTTTCGTATTGATCAATTTGCTTATTTAACCGATATCAAAACCATTAAACCTGCTGAAAAAGAAAAACTTATCGGCCTCGATGTTTTGGTTGTGAATGCACTGCGCAAAGAAGAACATTTATCGCACATGAACTTAAGCCGTGCACTTAAGCTGATTTCGGAGCTTAAACCCCGGCAGGCATATCTTACACATTTAAGCCATCAAATGGGATTGCAGGCAGATGTTTCGGCCGAATTGCCCCCTAATGTATGCATTGCATACGATGAACTCGAAATTCATCTGTAAAAACATTGCTTATTTTTCCGAAAACTTATTTATGAATTTATATTGCTAATAGTGAGTTATTTGTGTTTTATGTCTGATTGTTTGAATACTTAGTATTTCGTTTGTTGTAGATAAAGGTTATTGTTTCAAAGCTTCAATTTACCGATCTGTTGTTATGATTCCTGAAAATTTATCGGCAATAAGGGATCTTCAGCAAAGGATTGTCATATAGAGGGAAATATTGTATCAATGAAAGATATACTACACCATATGTGAAAATGAATATTGCAATTTTTTGTATATTTCATCAATCTTATTTTGCATAGATTTATGGTATGGTATTTTTCCCATAATACATTAAATATAAATAAGTTAAAAATGTATTTAGAAAAAATCACAAATAAAATATTGTTATTGGAATAACTGGACAAAAAACGATTATTTACCAATAAATGAATCAGGAAGAATAAAAAAAGGATAAATTAAAAGAGAAAGAAATGGACAGAAGGAAATTTTTAAGTGCACTGGCAGTAGCCGGGTTTGGAGCGACTATAACGGCACGAGGAGCAATGCATATAATGTCGCAGAATTTAGGAAGTGCAAACGAAGCCATGGCCGATTTAGTTGCTGTGATGGGGGGCGAAGCAGACGAAATGTTTAAGCGTGCAATTGCCGAAATGGGTGGCATGAGCACGTTTGTTAAACCCGGGAATAAGGTGTGTGTAAAACCAAATATTGGCTGGGACAGATTACCGGAACTTGCCGGAAATGCCAATCCTCAATTGATTGGAGAAATTGTAAAACAATGTTTTGAAGCAGGAGCTTCGGAGGTTGTTGTTTTTGATAATACCTGCGATGACTGGAGACAGTGTTACAAAAACAGTGGAATTGAAAAAGCCGCTAAAGATGCCGGGGCAAATGTAGTACCTGCAAATCTTGAATCGTATTACCGCACAGTTTCAATTCCTAATGGTAAAATTCTTAAAGAAGCTAAAATTCACGAAGCCATACTCGACAGTGATTTGTGGATTAATGTTCCCATTCTGAAACATCATGGTGGTGCACGACTTACAATATCGATGAAAAACCATATGGGAATTGTGTGGGATCGACGTTTTTTCCATAGCAACGACTTGCAACAGTGTATTGCTGATATTTGCACACTCGACAAAAAACCTGCACTCAATATTGTAGATGCTTATCGTACATTAAAATCGAATGGCCCGCGTGGTAAATCATCGGCCGATGTGGTTTTAACCAAAAGTTTGTTTATGTCGCAGGATATTGTTGCTGTTGATACCGCAGCTGCAAAGTTTTTTAATCAGATTGAGGCAATGCCACTCGATCATGTAGGGCATTTAACAAATGGACAAAACCTTCGGTTGGGAACCATGGATATTGATAAATTGAATATTAAAAGAATCAAATTATAGATTTTAATGTTAAGAAGAATACGAATAACTCTTGCTGTAGTCGTTTTTGCTGTAATTACATTGTATTTTCTTGATTTTGCCCAGCTGTTACCACAACAGTTCAATATTGTTACACGCATACAGTTTGTTCCGGCATTGCTGGCGCTTAGTGTATTATGGATTGTATTGTTGCTAGGCCTGGCTTTGATTTTTGGACGTGTATACTGTTCGGTTTTATGTCCGCTGGGGATTTTTCAGGATGTAATAGCGCGGGTTTCGCGTTTATTTTCCAAAAAGAAAAAACGATTTCGTTATCGGAAAGCACTTACAATATTGCGCTGGTCGTTTGTTGCAATAGTGCTTTTGGTGTTTTTACTCGGGTCTCCTGTGTTGTTGGGATTACTTGATCCATACAGTGCATACGGACGTATGGTTGTTGCTGTTTTTAGGCCTGTGTATATTGCCGGAAACAATGTGCTTGAAAGTATTTTTACTCACTTTAATAACTATACATTTTTTCGTGCCAATGCAGCAATACTCAGCATTTCGTCGTTTGTTACAGGATTGCTTACCCTATTGTTTGTTGCATATATGGCATGGAAACATGGCCGTACGTATTGCAATACAGTTTGCCCTGTTGGTACAGTACTTGGTTTTTTGAGCAAGTATTCGCTTTTTCGTGTACGATTCGATAATCATAAATGCAACAACTGCAGCTTGTGTGAATTAAATTGCAAGGCGTTTTGTATCGACAGCCAAAACCAACAAATTGACCACAGCCGATGTGTTACATGTTTTAATTGCATCGATACATGCAACCGAAATGCCTTGAGTTATAAATTTGCTTATTCGAAAACTAAAAAGAGTAAAGAAAAGGGTAGTGAAGTAGATACCGGAAAACGAAAATTTATTGCAACTGCAATTGGTTCGTTAGTTGCTTTACCGGCAACTGTTTCGGCCAAAGCAAAAGGCGAATCATCGGTATTAACTCGTATACCTTTAACTCCACCTGGATCGAAGAGTATTGAACACATGCTAAAAAACTGCACTTCGTGTCATTTGTGTGTGAGTAAATGTCCGACCAATATTTTAGAGCCGGCATTTACCGAATACGGATTGTCGGGATTTATGATGCCAACAATGAAGTTTCAGAATGGCTTTTGCAATTACGATTGCACTATATGCTCCGAGGTATGTCCTACAGGCGCAATTGAATTATTAACAATTGAAGAGAAACATACTACTCAAGTAGGAAAAATTATTCTAAATATTGAAGAGTGTATTGTATATACCGACGAAACCAATTGTGGCGCTTGTGCAGAGCATTGTCCAACACAGGCAGTAACAATGGTGCCATACAAAGGAGCCTTAACAATACCCGAGACCGATCAGTCGATTTGTATTGGATGTGGTGGTTGCGAATATATTTGTCCTCAAACAGGCAAAGCAATTTATATCGAAGGCAATAAAGAGCACCAAAAAGCAGAAATGTTTGAAGAAGCAGAAAAGAAAGAATTTGATTTCGGAGGATTTGGATTTTAACATTGAATTAACCGAAAAACAGAAGTGTGTATCGATGTGTGTTACACACTTTTTTTATGCTTTTTTGTTCAATTTGTATATGCTTACATAAAAAATTGTTCCCAAAATAAAAAAGAAACCACCGGCTAATATAAGCCCTGTTTGCAGCGAATACAGGTCGGTTAACCAGCCAAGCAAAGGGCCAACAACAGCAAAAATTATACGTATAAACATATTACGTAACGATAGGACAGTAGCGCGAACCTGCGAATCGATCAACACATGAATATAGTCTTTAAGAACAGGCGTAGCTACTCCACGAACCATATAAAATAAAAACATAAGCGGAATAATCCATATCGAAATAAACAAACCAACAAGTATAAAACCTGCCGAAATAGCAATGTATAAATATTTGAGTGTTTGCTGTTGAGTAAAACGTTTTTCTATTCGGTAGGCAAATATGGAGCTTGTGCCAACAGTAAGGTTTAATAATGTCCAGAGTACTCCAAATAAAACAACCGGAAAATCGATTTGTATGAGTATTGGTTGAATAAACCAGGCAAACGTAAGTGTTGCAGCACCAATAAGCGACGAAAATAAAATAAAATATCTCAATTGTTTGTAATCGATAATGGCGTATTTAACAACCTTAATCACATCATGTAAACCTGCAATACGTTTTTCGATACTGTACCTGGGTTCAACAAGCAAAAATGCTGCAGGTATAGCAATGGCCGATATGGCTGCCTGAAAAAAGAAAGGAATGCGTAAGCTGATTGTAGCAAGTAAACCACCCAAAATGCCGGCTATGGCTTCTGAAAAATTACCTGCTGATGTAACTCTTCCTTCAATTTTTAAGTATTCGTTTTCGCGATTTTTTTCCTTTAAAGTATCGTAAAGCATTGCAGTATCGGCCCCTGAAATAAAGCTTTGGCCTATGCCTAAAACAAGCTCTGCAAGCAAAAATTGCCAAAATTCAAACGAAAATGAGTAGAATGAAAAACCCAGGGTTACCAATAATGTTCCTACAATAAGTGTTTTTTTTCGTCCCCATACATCGCCAAAATAGCCCGAGGGGATTTCAAAAACAAGCATCCCAACTGAGTATACCGATTTTAATAGAAATATTTGAGTCATGCTCAGTCCGTTATCGGTATAAAACAATACTATAATGGGCATAATGAGCGAAAACCACTTTGAGATTTTGATCAAATATAATTTGAATATATTTTGTTCGATTTTTTGTGGCATGTGGCAAAAATAGTAAACCTTACGACTTAGGCTGAATATTATGTGTCAAAAAAGTGATTTGGCCAATTTTCAGTTTAAATGTGCGAGATAATCGAAATATCTCTCTAAATAAAAACAGGCTGCCAATACCGGCAACCTGTTTTTATAGTGCTATACTTTTCAGTTATTTATTCTAAATCGCTCTCGGTAAAAGCAATTGAATAGTTTCCGTTGTCGCCTCTAAAACATCCGAGTTCAATATAAAAAAACGAGTCGGTGCCGGTGGAGTTACTCATCGAACCATTAATTGTTTGTCCATCAGAACCATCCTCAATTCCAATATATTCTTTGTTTGCATCATAAACTCTAAAATGCAATTCGGTATTCGCAGCCTCCGGATCAACCGACCACGACACCTTTTTCTGATCGGTAATTGTTACTTTAAAAAATTCGTAATCACCGTTATTGTCGTTAGCTGCTGTTGTTAATAATGTTCCGTTTAAATCCACGGGGAAAGCATTTATTTCTCGTGCATCCTCAAAGGTATCGTCTGGCTCATAGTCATCGTTGCCGTTTAGTACTACCGAAAGCGTATAACTGCCACGTGATCCGTGATCTATTCCATAACCGATGTCACCGGAAATTCTAACATAAAATTCATCATCATTTTCAATAAGCGAATATGATAAATCTGCGCCTGCAGTTCCGCTGTTTTTCCTGTCTAACGATGATTTTTGGGCATTATATCTTTCAATTGATCCAAATAAATCGCTCGAAACATTGGTCAATGAAATAGTGTATGAATTCCATGTGCCGGGAGAAGGATTGGTGAATTTGTAATAATCATCTTCATTTTTCGATACAAGAACACCATCGTAGGAATTATCATATTCAAGAGATTCCTCAGCCGTTTCAAAAGTATGATTAGGAGCAAAATCATCATTGGCATCCAAATTTGAAACAGTAAAGGAATAGTTGCCCGCTGATTGATGATCTACATCATAACCAATATCGCCGCTAAAACGCACATAATAATCGCCACCGGGAGCTGCGAATGTAAATGTATAATCTTGTCCGCCTGAAGATGCATATCCCGTACCGGCTGCTTTGCCATCACTAAGGTATAATGATATGCGTATACATAAATCCTGTGATGCATCGGTAACACTAATTTGAACATTGTCGTATGTGTCGCTGCCGTGCGCTGTTGTAAACATAAACCAGTCGTCATCCGATTTTTTGCTTATTTCGGTACTGTATTTTGCGTCTAAATCTATCGTATGCGCTTGTGAGCGTTCATCGTTAGGTTCAAAATCATCGCTTAACGTTGTGTTTGGATCTTCGTTTTCTTCAATTTGTTCATTACCCTCATTTGGGTCAGGTGTGACTTCGTCGCACGAAACAATAACTAACGATAGTGAGAATAATGCAACGAGTTGAAATAAAAGGATGGTTTTACTCTTTTTTGTTAAATTCATTTTTGATAAAAATTTCATAATGTTTTTTTTTGGGTGAATACTATATTATTTTTTAACAAACGGCTTGCTGTCCGTATATCCTCCCGATTCGATAACGATATGGTAAACACCTTCGCTGAGGATATTTTTGTTAAAAGTTTCTTTGTTTAATCCTGCATGTGCAGGGTTTACTGTTCGCGTATGCAATACTTGACCGGCACTATTTACAAGACGCATATTTACGTTATTTGTCGAAGTTGTGACATAGGTTATAGTAAAATTTCCATCCGAGGGATTTGGATATACATTGATAAGTTCGAGTACCTGATAGGTAGCACTTTTGTTTGTTGAAACCGAAGTGTTAATGGTATCGGGTTCTGTGACTTCAATTCTGTCGGAGAAAATAATACCACCTTCTTCGTCAATTAAAGTACAGGCTAATTCAGGGAAATTGCCCGCGAATACCATGTTGAACATTGGCAAATTATTGCTGTCGGATGGATTGTAGGGGCAGTTTAATTCGAATATTGCATTGTGCTGTCCTACGAGTATTTCGGCAGGGTAGAGGCCATTTTGGTTATCAGAGCATAATTTGTCGTCGATCGATGCTGCAAATATATAAGAATTGTTGTTTGTCTCGTCCTGATTGTAATATCCTATTATAACTGATTTTACATTGTTGTCGATTTGTGTTGGCACATACGGACTTATGCTTATAGGATACAGGCGTGGTTGTAAAACAATTTCTTTTATTCCTATCTCAAGATCATCAATTATCCAAAATGCTCTCCAGCGCACAGTGTGCCAGCATTGTGAGCCATCGCAACGGTTTATGCAAATATCAATATATCCATTGTAATTGGCTCGTAAGCTAAATTCAACGGTGTTGATGGCCGGAGTAGTAAAGTTGCCTGTTGCCGGAATATTTGATGAATTCCATGTTTGTGTCGAACTAACTCCATCAACTTTCAGAGTTTGCGGTATAAAGTTTCCTGCTGATTGAGGATAAATTTCGACACTGCAAATTGGACGCAAGGGATCACAATTTGTTATTGTAAAGATTCCAATTCGGGTAGTGAACGAATGGAATGGCGGATACAAACTCCTGAGTTTAAGTCCAATGTTGGGGCAACAATCTGTTGAATCGCATTGAAGTTCAATTTCTTTTGTGCAAGTCTCTCCGTTTTCGAAATATGCAGTGTACGAAATGATCATTGACCCGGGATCAGTTTGATCAAAACAATTTGTCATACTCATATTGCATACTCCGGGATAGAATGTAAAACTGCTTTGTTGTGCAAATCCTTGCTGTATAGGAGTATTGCAGTTCCAACTTGCCGAAGTAAACGTGCCGTTGTCAATATCGACAAAAATGCTGTCAATCAAACATCTTTCAGAAATAACCCGTACGCAGCATTCTCCTTCAATTTCATATATTTCAAGTTGCTGACAACAAGTGTCGGGTTGTACAATTGTTTCACATTCTAACTCAATTTCTTTGGTGCATACCTCGCCATTTGCAAAATATACTGTATATGTAGCAATCATCGATCCTTGTGTGATTTGATCAAAGCAGTTCATCATGCTTACATTGCAAGCACCGGGATAAAATGTAAAGTTGCTTTGTTGTGCATACCCTTGCTGAATAGGAGTGTTGCAGTTCCAGCTTGCGGCATTAAATATTCCATTATCAATATTGGCTATAATGCTGTCAACTCCACAATCTTCAGAAATGAGCTGTACGCAGCATTTTCCCGGAATTTCATATAGCTCAAGCATATTACAGCAAGAATCGATAATTACCGGCTCGCACTTAATTTCAATTTCTTTAATGCATTCTTCGCCATTTGAAAAGTATACAGTATATGTAGCAATCATCGATCCCTGTGAGGTTTGATCAAAGCAGTTCATCATACTTACATTGCATGCACCGGGATAAAACGTAAAGTTGCTTTGTTGTGCAAATCCTTGCTGTATAGGAGTATTGCAGTTCCAGTTTGCTGAAGAAATTACACCGTTATCGACATGAATAAATATACTATCGACTTTGCAGTTATTAGAAATAAGTTGTACACAACATTTCAGATCAGGATCCTGATAAAGCTCAAGCATATCGCAACATTCCATAGGCTGTGGTTCACACTCCAGTTCAATTGTTCGTGTACATATTTCGCCATCCGAAAAAAGCACTGTATAATGAACGACCATTAATCCCGGCAGTGTTTGCTCAAAACAATTCATCATGTTTACAGCACATTCGCCTGCATAAAAAGCAAATGTGCTTTGCTGAACATAGCCGGTTTGTATGGGAGTACTGCAATTCCAGTTTGCTGAAGAAATTACACCGTTATCGACATGAATAAATATACTATCGACTTTGCAGTCCTCTGAAATAAAATTAACACAACATCGGCGGTCATCAACTCTGAAAATTTGAAGCTGATCGCAGCAAACACCTTCAGAATAAGTATTTTCGGGTAATTGAGTGTTGTTGTTTGCATTGAAGATTACTGCATTGTTGTTTTCTGAATGAGTTATTTTGTTGTTGGCCAAAACAGACCCGGAAACGAAAAAAAGAAACAACAAAATACCGAAGAGAGATAGGAGAACTTTACTTGCATGTTTAATGTTTTGTACTGTTTTACATGCTTTTAGTGTATTGCATGTATATGCAATAATTTGTTGAGAGGATAATGTAGACATACGTTAATTTTTTTTTTAGGTTTTTTGTTTAAAAGTGTCATGGTTGTACAAATTTAAACAATGCTGAAATACAATAGTTTATATAGATGCCCAAAAATTAAAAAAGCATATGCAGATCTTTTTGTCTTTTGTATGTTGCTGATATTCTGTGTAGTAAGTGCAGTATGCCTTAGCGGAGTCTGATTTTCGAAAAAAGTGATTAAAATCAGGCAGATATTTTTTTTAAATTATGTTGAAAGTTCAAGCCATCGCATTTCTTTTTCGTCAAGAACATTTTTTAGTTCTTTATATTTTTCCGATTTTTCGTAAAGATCATTGTATTGCAACGAGCCTGAATTGATTTCATTTTCAAGTTGTTTCAGAGTTTCGTTTAGTTGATCAATATCGTCGGTAAGTTGTTCGAGTTCGCGTTTTTCGTTAAACGACAGCTTGTTGCTTTGATTTTTTGGTTTTTGTTTAATTTGAGCATTTTTATCGCTTTGATTTTCGCGTTTAATTTCTTTCTGAGTTTGATCAATAAACTGTCGGTAAATAGTATAATTCCCCGGAAAATCTTTAATCAGGCCATTTTCCTGAAAAGCAAAAACATGATCTACAATTTTATCCAAAAAATATCTGTCGTGGCTAACAATAATCACACAACCGTTAAAATTTTGCAAATAATCTTCCAAAACTCCCAGTGTCATAATATCCAAATCGTTGGTTGGTTCGTCGAGGATTAAGAAATTTGGATTTTGCATAAGAATT
Source organism: uncultured Prolixibacteraceae bacterium (assembly GCA_964487645.1). Taxonomy (GTDB): domain Bacteria; phylum Bacteroidota; class Bacteroidia; order Bacteroidales; family Prolixibacteraceae; genus Roseimarinus. The sequence goes on along the minus strand of CAZARW010000008.1, from coordinate 51,929 downwards.
GAGCAAAGATAGAGTCTGCGTTTTTCGCCTCCGCTTAGTTTCTCAACCTTAATGTGTTGTGTTTCGTAAGGGAATAAAAAATGGTTTAAGAATTGTGAAGCACTCCATTGATTTCCTTTACCCATGTCGATATATTCGGCAATTTCGGTAATAACATCAATTACAACATCATCGGGCGAAAAATTCAGGCCATCTTGTCTGTAGTATCCAAATTTAACAGTCTCGCCAATTTCAACTGTGCCTCTGTCGGGTTGAAGAGTTCCGGTAATCAAATTCAGAAAAGTTGATTTTCCTGTACCATTTTGTCCTACAATGCCAACTTTTTCGAAGCGTGAAAATTTGTAAGTAAAATTGTTTAATACGTTTAATGCTCCAAAACTTTTGCTAAGATTGTGTATGTCGATGACTTTTTTTCCAAGTCTCGAAGCTTTTGTGTCGATATTAAGTTGTTGTTCGTTAATTGTTTGCGAAGCTTTTTGCTTCAATTCCTCAAAAGCATCAACTCTGTATTTCGCTTTTGTGCCCCGGGCTTTGGGCATTCTGCGCATCCATTCCTGTTCGGTGCGCATTAAATTGCGTGCCTTGTCGGTTTCTGATTTAAGTTGCTCAATACGTTCGGCACGTTTTTCAACAAAGTACGAATAGTTTCCCTTGTATCGGAATAAAGTGTTTTGATCGAGTTCAAGAATTTCGTTACAAATCCGATCGAGGAAATATCTGTCGTGAGTTACCATAAATAATGTGCAGTTTGATTTTTGCAAATATTCTTCGAGCCACTCAATCATGTCGAGGTCAAGATGGTTTGTTGGCTCATCAAGAATAAGCAAATCGGGCTCGTTTATTAACACATTTGCTAAAGCAACCCGCTTTTTTTGTCCGCCCGAGAGGTGTTTAACCTGTTTATCAAAATGGGTGATTTTCAACTGCGTTAGTATTTGTTTTATGCGTACCTCAAAATTCCAAGCATTCAATCTGTCCATGAGTTCGGTAGCATGTTGTAAATCGCTCTCGGTTCCATTGTTTATAGCCCATTCGTAGTTTTTTACAGCACTCACAATTTCGTTTGTCGAAGTATACACCTCTTCCATTACAGTAAGATTTTCGTGCAGTTCAGGAAGTTGATGCAAGTAGCTCACCGTGATGTTATTGGCAAAAGTAACCGTTCCTGAATCGGGCAAATCGCGGCCGGTAATTGTGTCAAGTAACGTTGTTTTACCTGCACCATTTCGGGCAATTAATGCTACTTTTTGTCCTTGATTTATCGTGAAATTTAAATCTTCAAACAAAACAATTTCACCCCAGTAACGGGTCAATCCTTCGACTTGTAGGTATGGAATCATAAAATAATTTTGTGCAAAAATAGTAAAGTTTACGGGAGTTGTTTGTTTATTGTAATCTTTACACATTTCAAATTATTATTAATTCATTGAACAAAAATTGCCTTGTAATATGTATTTTTAAACCCTTTAAAAAGACACTATTCAATGAAAAAAGTAATACAATACATTCTCGAGTTTCATCGAAATTATTTTAGTTATTCAAAATATATCAGCGTTGGAATTTTCATTTCTGTTCTTATAGTTTTCAATTATTCTGTCGATTTCGAAAATTCTACAATCGATAAATATTATGGAAAATCAATACGCATGGTGTTTTATTTTTTAACTCATGCTTTTGCCTATTATGGTGTATTGCTGATATTGTGGATGCACGATAAAACAAAAGTTCATTTTACAGTTAAATTTTGGGTAAAAAGCCTTTTGGGTTTGCTTATTTTAGGGGTCGACAGGGGGATATTCCCATTTATTATGAATTTTGTATTGAGCGATGTTCCGGCTGTTGCATATCGGTTTTATTTTAAACTTCTGTTTAATTTTTATGGGATTTTTACTATTGCTGGCAGTTTATTTTTGTTAAAGCTTATTTTCGATCGAAATAATCACGAAGGATTGTATGGCTTAAGCTCAAATAAAACCAATATAAATGCATATTTCGTGTTGTTAGCTCTTATGATTCCTGTGGTGTATATTGGTACTTATTTCCCGGGTTTTTTAGAGTATTACCCTACTTATAAACGTTCGGGAGGGTTCAGATTTGCATCGTTTTATCAAATTGGCAAATGGCTCAGTGTATTGATTTATGAGTTTTTTTATTTAATTGATTTTTTAAATACCGAACTTTTATTTCGTGGATTTTTGATTATTGGCCTATCAAAACTTATTGGTAAAAACACTGTTTTGCCAATGGTTGCTTGTTATGCAGTATTGCATTTTGGAAAACCATGGGGAGAAACTGTCAGCTCGGTTTTTGGCGGATATATTTTAGGAATTTTAGCCCTTTACAGCCGCAACATATGGGGTGGTGTTTTTATTCATGGCGGTATTGCTCTGTTAATGGAATTTTTTGCTTTTTGGCGGCAGCCATGAGTTCGTTTTTTTCTTCTGCATTTTAATATTCATTTTACCAAAACATTCTTTAACTGATAGTTGTTTGATTGTTTTTAAGTAAAGTAAAAATTATTTTTTTCTAAAAACAGATTACAATATGAAAACATTACTATTAATGCTCACCATCGGAATAAGTTCACTTGTTTCGGCACAATCGGACAACAATTTATATCAATTTAAAGTTACTGCCATTGATGGGAGCGAGATTGATTTGTCGAAATATAAAGGAATGAAGGTACTGCTTGTAAATACAGCGTCAAAATGTGGATTTACACCTCAATACGAAGACCTCGAAAAATTGTATAAAACATATGCCGACAGCCAATTTGTAATTTTGGGTTTTCCTGCAAACAATTTTATGAAACAAGAGCCCGGAAGCAACGAAGAGATAGCCGAATTTTGTCAAATTAACTATGGAGTTACATTTCCTATGATGGCAAAAATATCGGTAAAAGGTTCCGATATCCACCCCTTGTACAAATGGCTTACTCAAGAAACCAACAGCAAGGTTCAGTGGAATTTTCAAAAATATATGATTAATTCCGATGGCAGTATTGCAGGGTATGTAAGTTCGCGAACCCTGCCATTTGACGAAACAATAATTAACTGGATTGAAGGAAAATAATTTTAGTGCCAATATCCAAATGAATATTCTTTATCGATGTTGCCTCATTTTTTTTTAAAAAAAAACTGTTTTCGTGCATTGAGCTTTTTGTATATTCGAATCAACTTTCAGTAAAATATTATGAATAAAACCTACAAAGGATTTGCCAGCGACAACAATTCCGGAGTACATCCCGATGTGCTTGAAATGCTTACCGTGGTTAATGCAGGCCATGTAAAAGGTTATGGCGACGATAACTATACCAAACAGGCAACTGAGCTGTTCAAAGAACACTTTGGGAACGATATTGACGTTTATTTTGTGTTTAATGGCACCGGTGCCAATGTTTTGGCAATTTCGGCTTTAACCAACTCGTTCCACTCGGTACTTTGTCCGGCTACAGCTCATATTGCGGTTGATGAGTGTGGTGCTCCTGAAAAAATATCGGGATGCAAGCTTATTCCTGTCGAAACAAACAACGGTAAACTAACACCACAATTGATTAAACCGTATTTGCACGGATTTGACTTTGAACACCATTCGCAGCCCAAAATGATTTCGATTTCGCAAGTTACCGAAATGGGTACTGTTTATTCTGCTCACGAGATACAACAACTGGCCGATTTAGCACATTCGTACAATATGTACCTACATGTTGATGGAGCCCGCATTGCAAATGCTGCAGTTGCTCTTGATATGCCTTTTGCCGATTTTACCCGCAATGTTGGAGTTGATGTGCTTTCGTTTGGTGGTACAAAAAACGGAATGCTTATGGGCGAAGCTGTTGTGTTTTTTAATAAGGAGCTATCGGTTTATGCTAAATATTTCAGAAAGCAAAACGGACAATTGTTTTCGAAAATGCGGTATACAGCAGCTCAGTTTATTGCATATTTTTCAAATAATTTATGGAAAAAAAATGCTAAACATGCCAACAACATGGCTCAAATACTGGCAACTAAATTGCATGAACTTGGTGTTGAAATTACTCAAGCGGTAAATGCCAATGGTGTGTTTGTTTTGTTCGATAAACATGTGGCCGAAAAGCTCAACGAAACATACTTTTTTTATCCATGGAACGAGAATCGGGGCGAATATCGCTTAATGACATCGTTTGATACAAGCGAAAAAGAAATTAACAATTTTATTGAGCTCTTAAAAAAGCTGCTCAATGAGTAAATTTACCTTCAGATATTATCCTGAGCCAATATCGGCCGAAAAAGCCGAATTGGAAAAACGTATTTTCAAATATAGTTTATTTGTTCCTGTGTTTTTTCTGATTGTTATGTGGCTTATAAAGCTTTCAGAAGTAATTCTTGAAACACGTTTTGTCGAACTCGGAATGTATCCTCGCCATATAAAAGGACTAAGTGGAATTATTTTCTCCCCCTTAATTCATGGTGATTGGAGTCACTTAATCGGAAACTCAACATCTTTTATGGTTTTGGCTACCTCCTTGTTTTTCTTTTATCGAAAAATGGCTTTACGCATTTTTACAATCAATTATTTATTAGCCGGTGTTTTACTCTGGATAGGAGGGCGCGAAGTATGGCATATTGGAGCAAGTGGAGTAATATACGGACTTGCTGCTTTTTTATCACTTTCGGGAATTTTACGTGGCGATGTACGCTTGCTAACCATATCTCTGATTGTAGTATTTTTGTACGGAAGCTTTTTTTGGGGCATATTTCCTGTCGAAAACCATATATCGTGGGATGGACACTTAATGGGTGCAATTTCGGGAGTAGTGCTCGCATTATTTTACCGAAAACACGGACCGCCGCGTCAGAAATTTGAGTGGGAAGATGAGCCTGATGAAGAATCAGGATTTAGCGAAGATTCTTTTTACGAAGATATTTCGGATGTTGCCGAAAACACACTGCAAAACGATGAAAGCAATATCAATTGATCAACTGTTTTAGACTTTTTGCTCCCGATGTTTAAAAAATATAGAGCATGTATGCATTGATTGCTGTTTTTATGTCAAATAAACAAGTAGTGTTTTTGCCTTAAAAACAAACACATGCATTTAAAAAGCCCATTTCAAACGTTTGCGGAGAGAATTTGTTTTAGAAAAAAATGTTAAATTCTTTTAAGAATTTTGAAATTAATTATATATTAGCCCAGCATTTAAGAAAGATGATTACATATAATGTATAAAAACATTATTAATCTTCCTTTTCTCTTTAAACCATCATCTATTTTCTGATCTAACTAAACTATGAACAGCCGGGTTATCAAAAGGTAACCCGCTTTCTTTTTGTCGATTTTTTTATCCCAAAGGATACACAAGTACCGGAGTTTTTGACCTGCGAACAAGAGATGACGAAACACTCCCAAAAATCATGTTGTATAAAAAGTTGTGTTCGTGATGTCCACATACAATTAAATCAACATGCATTTTTTCGGCCTGATTTAAAATAATATCAATCGTTGCCCCTTCAAGCATAATGCCTTCGGCTTGCACACCTTTTTTGCTCAGTATTTTTGCATAATTCTGTACTGTGTTTTGTTCATCACGCACTAATTTTTCTCGTGCACTGATCGAATAGCTGGGTATCGATTCAATGCCGGCATAATCGGGTAGTGGCGAAGCTACATGCAATAGCCAGAGTTTTGCTTCAAATTTTTTTGCTAAATCGCCTGCTTTTTCAAGCAATAAATCTGTTTTGTCATCAAAATCTATTCCTACTAATATATTTTTCATAATGCAAAGTTTTTAGTGTTACGAATTAAATTATCCTTATTAAAACATATAAAAAATTCACTTAAATGTCAATATACTAAACAGATAAGTTGTGAGGCTTGTATGCTGTTTTAAATGCGAAGTAAAAGACTCAAACAATTCATTATTTTTGTATACAATTTAAATATTCAAAAATCAATTATCGCTATGCAATTAAAATATGGAATGAATCCGAATCAGGATTTTGCCGAAGTTATTGACAACTCAGATGTATTTAAGCTGCTTAACGGAAAAGCCAGTGTTATAAATGTTCTTGATGCTTTAAATGCCTGGCAACTGGTGCACGAAGCCAGTGCATGTTTAGGCAAAAGTGTAGCTACATCGTTTAAACATGTAACACCATCGGGAGTTGGTGTAGCTTCGGAACTTACCAAGAGTGAAAAAACAGCTTATCTGGTAAAAATTGATCCAACAAACTTAGCATCGGCTTATATAAAAGCTCGGGGAGTTGACAGGTTGGCTTCGTTTGGCGATTTTATTGCACTGAGTGATACTGTTGACGAAGCGACAGCTAAAATTATTAAAAGCGAAGTTTCCGATGGCATTATTGCTCCTGCTTATTCGCCTGCTGCATTAGAAATTTTGAAGCAAAAGAAAAAAGGTGCCTACGTTATTTTTCAGATTGATCCGCAATATATTCCACCCGAAGTTGAATCGCGTGAGGTATTTGGAATCACCATTAAACAAAAACGAAATAACCTGAATATTACAAGCAAATGTCTCGAAAATGTTGTTACATCGACCAATACATTAAATTCCGAAATTATTAACGATTTGTTGCTGGGTATGATTACATTAAAATATACCCAATCGAACTCCATTTGTACTGTGTATAAAGGTCAGGTTATTGGCATTGGTTCAGGACAGCAATCGCGTATTTTGTGTTCAGGGCTTGCTTTGCAAAAAGCCAATGTATGGTATCAAAAACAATTACTCGATTATTCGTTTTTAGCAAACCACGCAGGGCTAAAACGTACCGAAACCGATCAGCTTATTGAGCAGGAACGTGAAATTGAATTTGGCGACAAGCCCATACTTAATCAACTTGATGGTGTATGTATGATTTCGGATGGGTTTTTCCCTCAAAAAGATAACATTGAATTGGCGCATGAGTATGGCATAAAATATATCGCTTCGCCTATGGGGTCAATACGCGACGAGGATATTGTTGAAACTGCCGATAAATATGGTATAACATTTATAAATACCGGTGTACGCTTGTTTCACCATTAATCAGATTTTTTTTTAATGCAGTACATGTTTGCCAAAAATGAAATATTTTGACATTTAGGCTAAGGCTTATTGGAATTTTTTATTTTTGGTATTATATAAAAATGTAGAAAATGACTACTCAAACAAACACAACCAGCAGGCGAGATTTTTTGCGAGCTGCTGCAGGCGGAATTACTGCACTAACAATATTACCATCGTCGGTAATTGCAGGTTTGGGGCATAGTTCCCCGTCAGACAAAATGAATATTGCTGCAATAGGTGTTGGAGGAGTTGGTTTTCGAAATTTAACACATATTGAACACAATAACATTGTAGCCTTGTGTGATGTTGACTGGGATTTTGCAACAAAATCGTTCAGACGCTGGAGTAGAGCAACACGTTATCGAGATTTTAGAATAATGCTCGATAACGAAAAAAACATTGATGCTGTGCTCATAGCAACTCCCGATCACACACACTCGGTAGCAGCAATGGCTGCTATGCAGCTTCAAAAACACATATATGTACAAGCTCCCATGGCTCACTCTGTTTTTGAGGCGCGCCGCATGAGCGAAACAGCACGCATGTATAATTTAGTTACACAGGTTGGGAGTCAGTCGGTTTCGGCCGATAATGTGCGCGATATTACCGAAATTCTTTGGGAGGGAATAATTGGCCCGGTTACAAAAGTTGATGCATGGACTCATAGCCCAGAATGGAAGCAGGGATTGAAATATCCCGAAGAGTCACAACGAGTGCCCCGCGATTTAGATTGGGACTTGTTTCTGGGGCCGGCCAACGAAATACCATATCACAGCACTTATACTCCTTATGGGTGGCGTGCCTGGTGGAAATTCGGGAACGGGGCTCCGGGCAGCATTGCTCCGCATTTATTGCAGCCGGTTTTTCATGCTCTAAAGTTAGATGCTCCCGAATTTGTCGAAGCCTCATCAACTCAAATGAATCTTCAGTCGGCTCCGGTTGCACAAAAAATTGTATTTGAGTTTGCACGCCGCGATAATTTACCACGACTTGCAATGCCCCGCCTTTCATTATCGTGGTACGATGGTGGCTTACGCCCCGAAACTCCTGTTTCGATCCATCAAAATGTCGATATGAATAATTATCCCGAAGGTGTGATTTTTTATGGCGAAAAAGGACTGCTGATTTGTGGTATCGAAGGGCAGGATTATAAAATAATTCTTGATGGGAAAATTGAAAATTTTACTCCGCAACGCAAACTTTATCGGGTTGATAATGCCCTCAATGGTGGTCACGAAAACGATTGGTTAAGAGCATGCAAAGAAAATCCCGATAACCGATTGATGCCTCTTGCTACTCTGGCAAATCAACTGGCACTTACCGAAACAATTTTGGTAGGAAATATGGCTGTGCGATTACAATCGCTTAGAAAAAAACTTGAATGGAACAGTGCTCAAATGCGATTTGTAAATATTAATAATTACGAAGAATTTACGATTACTCAAAAAAGTGATGTGTTTATTCAAAATGGTATTCCAAAATTTGAGATAAAAACTACTGCCCATAATGCTTCACATTTTGTCGAAAAAGCTGTTCGTCCTGTATATCGATCGGGTTGGCAGCAAATATAAATAAGCAACAATTACCTATTTGCTGTATTTTAAACCATTGTTGCGGAGCGTATTATATTAAAACCGAATAGATGAAAAATATATTCAAAGATCACGAGATAACAAAATTTATTGAACTTGTTAATCAATCACAAAAAATAGTAATCATACCACACGTAAACCCCGATGGCGATGCCATAGGGTCGGCACTCGGATTGTGGCATATACTGAAAAATTTTGGCAAACAAGCTAAAGTAATTGTGCCAAACCATTTTCCCGATTTTTTGCATTGGATTAAAGGCAGCAACGAAACAATAAATTTTACAAATAAACGTGCCGATGCATTGCGTGCAATTAATCAATCGGATACAATGATTGTTGTTGATTTTAACGATTTTTCACGATCCGAACATATGTCCGATACACTTATGGCCTACAAAGGCAAAAGTATTGTTATTGACCATCATCCTCAGCCTGTTGCTCAATGCGATTTACTCATTTCGTATCCCAAAATCAGTTCATCGTGTGAGTTGGTTTACCGTATAATCGAAAAATCAAAACTAAAACAGCATTTGACCAAAGAAGCTGCCGAAGCTTTATTTTGTGGAATGATGACCGATACAGGGAATTTTAGTTATAATGCGAATGATTCTGATACCTATCGCATTATTGGCGACTTAATTGATACGGGGATTGATAAAAATTTGATTTACGATAATGTGTTTAACACGTTTTCGACCGAGCGATGGCGATTAATTGGCCACAGCTTAAAAGAAAAAATGGTTGTTATGCCTGAATATAAAACCGGATTCATTACTCTTACAAAACAAGAACTTGAAAAATTCGAATATCAGCAAGGCGATACCGAAGGCTTAGTGAATTATCCCTTAATGATCAGAGGAATTATTTTTAGTGTTTTGTTTATCGAAAAAGACGATCATGTGAAACTATCGCTACGATCAAAAGGAAATTTTTCGGTCAATACTTTTGCACGTACTTATTTTAACGGAGGCGGGCATACAAATGCCGCTGGTGGTAAAATCAACCTTTCGCTAAAAGATGCTGTTGATATGTTTGTTAAACTTTTACCCAAATACACTGATCAGCTGAACAAATAATCATAGTTTTGTGCCGAAATTTATTCGTTTCAATATATAATAAGCACGTGTTGTGAATCGCATCGATTTATTAAAAAAAATACTTCCGGGTTTTATTCCTTTATTTGTTTTTATTGCAGCCGATGCAATATGGGGGACTCGTATAGGGCTTATTGTTGCTTTGGTTTTTGGTGTTGCCGAAATGGCATTTATTTATATCAAAGAAAAACGATTCGACAAATTTGTTCTTATCGATACAGCTTTGTTGCTTGCTTTAGGCGGAATATCAATTGCATTTGATAACGACATTTTTTTTAAAGTAAAACCCGCCATTATCGAAGCTATTTTGTGTGTAATTCTTGCTGTATCGGCATACACCCGACTCGATATAGTAGGTAGCATGTCGCAGCGCTATATTAAGGGTGTTGAAATAAACAATGAGCTTAAAAAACAATTCTCACGCACTCTTAAAACCATGTTCTGGATATTTTCGGCACACACCGCTCTTGTTTTATATTCGGCATTTTATATGTCGAATCAAGCATGGGCTTTTATTAGCGGAGGTTTATTTTATATTTTGTTTGCTGTGTATTTTTTGATCGAATTCTTTCATCAAAAACGCAAAGCAAAGCAACAAAGCCTTTTTCCGGCCGACGATGAAGAATGGCTGCCAATTGTTGACACAACAGGTAAAGTTACCGGGAAAGCTCTGCGCTCGGTATGTCATAACGGTCAAAAATTGCTGCACCCTGTTGTACATTTACATGTAATTAATCATGCCGGCCATGTTTTTCTGCAAAAACGCCCCGTTAATAAACTTATTCAGCCTGGTAAATGGGACACTGCAGTAGGCGGACATATAGCTTTTGGCGAAGACGTAAAAACAGCTCTTAAACGAGAAGCTTTTGAAGAGATCGGACTTGAAAATTTTTCGGCTCGTCCTTTGGGAAGTTATGTGTTCGAAAGCAATGTTGAACGCGAAATGATATATTCGTTTATAACACATGATTTTAGAGGAATCAATATTCATTCAAACGAAGTTGCCGAAGGCCGCTTCTGGTCAAAAAAACGTATCGAGTCGAATATCGGAAACGGTACATTTACTCCAAATTTCGAACACGAGTATAAATTGCTTGTACAACCTTTCTTATTGAATCATAAATAGGGGTAAACCCTTGCTAAAAAAAATGGTTTTCCCTTCAATTTTTAGGGATATCCATCTAAAAACCTGAGCAATATGCCATTATATTTGTAATAGATTTTTAGGTTGAAGTTTAGCACATTTTTAAGGTTGGGAGAGGAGAAGAATTTGGGATATTAGTGAGTTTTTTAGGGTTTGATTAACATACACACATCTTTCCCAACCTTTTTTTAAAAAACTTTGAAACAATGGGGAAAAAAGGGGTGTTTTCTGAATTTATGATTTCAGATGTACAATTAGGACTTTTTGAGTCTGAAGTTTGCAATTACAATAATCTTAATAGTATTAAAATTCTTGAGTTTAATAAACTCGATTTAATACTTAAATTAAACGATAAGTTAATTGCAAATTAGTTGAATAATTTAAAAAACCGGCATGTGGAGATGATTGTGGCGTATTGAGCCGGTTTATATTTTTAAGATGGTTTTTAAGAGATAAATGAAGATTTAGTTTGCAAAAAAGCCCGACAATAATCCTGTCGGGCTTTTTGTATGTGCACCATATGCACGTTAAAAATCAATAATACACTTATCAGTTAATATGGGCAAAAAGCGGGTGTTTTTCAAGCATTCACTCAAACTCAATTTATGGCATTTAACTATAAAAAATGTATCTTTAAATCCATTTCAATAACCTGTTAACATTTACATACAAACATTTTTCAGATGAAAACAACAATTATTGCAATATTACTCGTTGTATTAAACCTTGCCCATTTAGACACACTATCACAAAACAGACTTATTACCAATACGCAATCGCGCAGGGGTGTAACATTGAACGGAGTGTGGAAATATGTAGTTGATCCTTACGAACTTGGATTTTACGATTACCGTTTGCATCAACGTGACCTAGATGAAAATCCCGGAGGTGCCGAGGCTTTTTTTATGAACTATAAACCACAGAATCCATGGGAAAGGGTAGAGTACGACTTTAGTTTATCTGACAATATTTTAGTGCCTCGTGATTGGAATTCGCAAAAAGAAAAGTTGTTTTATTACGAAGGAACTGTATGGTATTATAAAGAGTTTGATTACGATGAAAAAAATAAAAACTCACGGCAATTTGTATACTTTGGAGCTGCAAATTACAGTGCCGATGTTTATCTGAATACAAAAAAACTAGGCACTCACAAAGGAGGCTTTACTCCTTTTAATTTTGAAATTACAAATTTACTCAAACCCAAAGGCAATTTTTTAATTGTTAAAGTTGATAACAAACGAAGTGCCGAGAAAGTACCAACCGTGAATACCGATTGGTGGAATTATGGAGGATTAACACGCGATGTGAAAATTATTGAGGTTCCGTCGACTTATATTCGCGATTATTATATTCAGTTAAAAGATAATACTCCCGATTCAATTGTTGTTCAGTTTTATCTCGAAGGCAATTTGCGAAACAATCAAAACATTTCGGTGTCTATCCCCGAAGCAAAAATTGATTGTCAATTACAAACAAATGCAAATGGTGTTGCAAGTGCTACTATTGCAGCTCCTGAACTTACGTTGTGGTCGCCTCAAAATCCCAAATTATACAATGTGCAAATTGTTATGGACGATGAGCTAATTAACGATAAGATTGGTTTCCGAACAATTGAAACACATGGGGCCGATATATTGCTCAACGGAGAATCTGTTTTTTTGCGGGGCATAAGTATTCACGAAGAAAATCCAATACGTGGCGGCCGTGCATATTCTGAACACGATGCCCGTATGTTGCTCAACTGGGCAAAAGAGCTTGGCTGTAATTTTGTTCGTCTTGCACATTATCCTCATAACGAAAACATGACTCGTATTGCCGACGAAATTGGATTGATGGTATGGTCGGAAGTGCCTGTTTACTGGACAATTCAATGGGAAAATAAAAACACATATAACAATGCCCGTGAGCAACTTGTTGATATGATAACCCGAGACAAAAACCGTGCATCGGTAATTGTTTGGTCGGTGGCTAACGAAACCCCCGTGTCGGAGCCTCGCAATGTTTTTTTGAAAAACTTAATCCATACTGCACGTTTGCTTGATCCCGTTCGCTTTGTGAGTTGTGCCATGGAACGCCATACAAAACCGGGAACCGAATTTGTCGAAATAATTGACGACCCACTGCAGGAATATGTCGACATTATTGCCTTTAATCAGTACATTGGGTGGTATGATGGGACTCCCCAGAAATGTAAAAATGTTGAATTCGATATCCAATTCGATAAACCGGTAATTATTTCGGAATTTGGTGGTGGTGCCCTGCAAGGTAAACACGGCGATAAAATGGAATTATGGACCGAAGAGTACCAGGAGTTTTTGTATGTTGAGACCCTTCTGATGCTTGATAAAATTCCTCAATTCAGAGGGCTTACTCCATGGATTCTTACCGATTTTCGTTCGCCTCGACGCCTACTTCCCGATATTCAGGATAATTGGAACCGAAAAGGCTTAATTTCGGAAACCGGAAACAAGAAAAAAGCTTTTTATATATTGCAGAAATTTTACGGGCAAAAACAAAAACAATACAGCAATTAATTGTTTATTATTTGTTTGACTCAGAATAAATCCGAGGGCTTTTTATAAACATGCTTCGATACTCTCGGGGAGTGTATTTTGTGTATTTTTTAAATACTCTTGTGAAATGTGCTGCTTCGTTAAAGCCGGTTTTGTACATCACTTCAGAAATATTACAAGTGTTTTTTGTTATTAATTCACAAGCTTTATTTATACGGTATTCATTTAAAAAAGTAACAAAGGTTTTTCCGGTCATTTGCTTAAAAAACCGACTGAATGAACTTTCGGTTAGCCCGGTTAACTCTGATAATTTGCTTAATTGAATTTGACTTTGGTAATTTTGAGTTACATATTGATTTATTTGTGCAACACGCTTATACGAATTCGATTCGGAGTTATAAAAAATTCCGTTAGCATTAAGTAGCTTATAATCGCTTGTTAACGAAAGTGTTTTCAAAATATCAAAAAGAGTAATTAGGCGTTGGTACGAATCAAGAGCACTTAGGTTTTCGATTCTTTGAGTAAGCTCTGTTTTTACTGTATCTCCAAACCAAATTCCTTGTTTCGAGCGCATGATCAAACCTTCGATAAAATGCAGTTCATAAAAGCCCAACAATTGTTTTTCGATAAATTCACGTGGCATTTGAATTACAACAGCCAAATTATTATCGTAATCGTAATTGCCCATATTCGAATGGGGAATATTGGGGCCAATTAACAATAATGTTCCGTTAGAGTATTTCGAATAATGACTTCCAATATGTTGTTCGGCACTTCCATTTTTTATGTAAACAAGCTCGTACTCGGGATGAATGTGCCAAAATGCTTCGGTTGCACCGTATAAGCCACTTGCCATGTAAAACGAATTACCCGGATTGGCTTGAATATTTTCAATTTTTGGTTGCATTGTAATTGCTTATTGTTTTGTGATTATTTACAAAGCTGACAAAATAAATCAAATAATTGATAATAATAGTCAATATAATACATAAAAATCGCTTTATTTTTGCTAAAGGTATTATTTGACTATTAATCTGTTACTCGTGATTATTCATCAAGATAATTATTTATAGTTAGTGTTCGCTTTAATTTTTCAGGATGAGTAATTTATACCCCGAAACTGTTTTGTTTATAAAACAGCTTCGAAACAATTGCCTATTAATTATTATTTCGAGGGTGATTTGAAATTATTTATTGCATGGTACTTTACAGGTACCATGCTTTTATTAAGAAAAAAAAAGTGTGTTTATCATTAGTTGTAGTAAGTTTAGGTCGGGTATAAGTATACTTATTTATGCCTGATTAAATTAAACAAGAGTAAAAGCCGGGATTTTATATTCCGGCTTATTGTTTTTGTATGTGTGTAATAACCCGATTACGTTTTTCACTATTTACACTACTTGTTGCCGGAGTAAAATCAAACAATTTTAACTGCATGTGTCTGTTTGTTTTTTTTGGCGAAACATCCATCATCATTATTTGTTTTTTTAACTTTTCGGCAGGCATACTGTGTATTGCAGCAGGGAGTTTATTGTTTGTAATAAAATACTGTGCGCGTTTCATTACCACTCCAATTTTTTTCAAATTGTTGCTGTTGAGTTTTCCAAAACGCCGGGCCTGAACAATGCGCTGTGCCGATTGTACTCCAATTCCCGGGACACGCAATATCATATAATAATCGGCAGTATTCACATCAATTGGGAACAAATGATAATTTCGCAGCGCGTAGGCTAATTTCGGGTCGATTTCGAGATCGAGAAAAGGATGTTTATCAGATACAATTTCAGTTGCTGTAAAACCATAAAAACGCATAAGCCAATCGCTTTGATATAAACGATTTTCGCGAATTAGCGGTGGCGATTTCAGTGCCGGTAAGCGGTTGTCGTATTCGTTTACGGGTAAGTACCCCGAGTAATACACGCGTTTTAATTGTTGCTGTTTGTATAAATTTGTTGCCAACGAAAGAATTTGTTGGTCGGTTTCGGGACTTGCTCCAATAATCAACTGGGTACTTTGCCCTGCCGGAGTAAATTGTGGTGTTTTTCGATACCTTTTGCGGTCTTCTTTGCTTTGCAAAATTCCCGTTTTAATTTGCTCCATAGGCAGATATATGTCATTGTGGTTTTTTTCGGGAGCCAAACGTTTTAGTTCTCCGTTAGTAGGAATTTCAATGTTAACACTCATACGGTCGGCATACAAACCGGCTTCATTAATTAGCTCTCTGCTTGCTCCCGGTATGGCCTTTAGGTGTATATAACCATTGTAACGCTCCCTGGTGCGAAGAATTTTTGCAACAAGCATCATGCGCTCCATTGTATAATCGGGGTTTTTTATCACGCCCGAACTTAAAAACAATCCTTCGATGTAGTTTCGTCTATAAAATCCGATGGTAATATCAACCAGTTCATGTGGGGTAAGGGTCGCTCGTTTGCGATCGTTGCTGCGGCGATTTATACAATAAGCGCAATCGTATATACAATAATTTGTCATCAAAACTTTGAGCAAACTAACACAACGCCCATCGGCTGTAAAACTATGACATATTCCGCTATTTAAAGCATTTCCCAGGCCCCGGTTCGTGTTTGTGCGATTGTTTCCGCTCGAAGAGCATGACACATCGTACTTTGCCGAATCTGCTAAAATATTTAGTTTTTCACGTACCTTGTCGTCCATTTGTGTAATTTATTTTGTAATTTTACATCAAAAATACTAAAAATAATAGCATAAAATGATAAAGACAAATAAAAAAGTTTTTCTGAAAATTTATCCAATATCGGTGGCAACATGCTTAAAGGTACCTGTTGCCGATGGTGGAATACGCGCAGGGTTTCCGTCTCCGGCTCAAGATTTTATCGATTTATCCATCGATCTGAATAAAGAATTGATATCCAATCCTACAGCAACATTTTTTGGAAGGGTAAAAGGAGAATCAATGCGCGATGCCGGGATTTCGGACGGGGACTTAGTAATTGTTGATAAAAGCCTGCCTCCGCGCGATGGAAAAATTGCTGTGTGTTATCTCGATGGCGAATTTACCATGAAACAAATAAAGATTGCAAAAGATTGTTGTTGGTTGCTGCCGGCAAATGACGATTTTGAGCCAATAAAGGTAAGTTCCGATAACGATTTTTTGATTTGGGGGATTGTAACCCATACAATAAAAAGCTTTTAGTATAAAAACACACATTATACTGAGATAAACTGTGGTGTTTAAACTTAAATATTTATTCAATGTATGCATTAGTCGATTGTAATAACTTTTATGCATCGTGTGAGCGGGTATTTAATCCTGCTCTTAATCATAAGCCCGTGGTGGTACTTTCGAATAACGACGGCTGTGTAATTGCTCGCAGCAACGAAGCAAAAGCATTGGGTGTGCCTATGGGGGCACCTGCGTTTAAGTACAATACGCTTTTTGAAGAACACGGTGTGGCTGTTTTTTCGTCGAACTATGCATTGTATGGCGACATGAGCAACCGTGTAATGACCATTTTGAGCGAAATGTCGCCCGAAATTGAAATTTACAGTATCGACGAAGCTTTTTTGCTTTTCGAAAATTGTGCTTACCTGAATCTTGAAGAGCATGGGGGAATCATTCGGCAAAAGGTGTTTCAATCGACCGGAATACCTGTAAGTGTTGGCTTTGCGCCAACCAAGGCTTTGGCCAAAGTAGCTAACCGCATAGCAAAAAAGTTTCCGCAACAAACACATAGTGTATATGTTATTGATAGCGATACTAAACGAGAAAAAGCACTAAAATGGCTTGCAATTGACGATGTATGGGGTATTGGGCGCCGCTATGCCGAGAAACTGAAATATTACGGAGTAAATACAGCATTTGATTTTACAGGACAACCCGATGCCTGGGTGAAAAAAAACTTTTCAGTAGTAGGCCTACGCCTAAAGCACGAGCTCCAGGGAAAAAATACCTTAGGTATTGATCGCGAAAAAGACAAAAAAAATATTGCAACTACACGTTCGTTTGATAAAATGTATACCGAATTTGAGCAGATAAAAGAGCGGATAGTAACCTTTGCTGTTACCTGCGCCGAAAAATTACGCAAACAGAAAAGTTGTTGCAATGCTGTAATGGTTTTTATTCATACCAACGGGTTTAATCAAAACATGCCGCAATACAGCCGCAATGTAGTGCTAAAATTACCTTATGCAACAAATTCGGGAATTGAATTGGCACGCTTTGCAGTGCAAGGACTCGAGCGTATTTTTAAACAGGGTTTTCATTATAAAAAAGCAGGAGTAATCGTAATGGATCTGATTAGTGATAACGAACGACAAATGACTCTTTTTGAACAAGCAAATCTGAAACATGTGCAGTTGATGAAAACTGTTGATTTACTGAATGCTCAAATGGGACAGCAAAAAGTTAAACTTGCCGGACAGGACTTAGGCCGTACATGGAAAATGCGACAAGAAAAACTTTCGGCTCGATTTACTACTCGTATTGACGAAGTAATTACCATATATACCCAATAATATCTATTTTGAAATATTCATTGTAAATTGCACACTATGTGTTTTTTTAGCCAACAAACCCACGATGCTACACGCGTTGAAAAACGATTTAATGCGGTAGTAAACGATTTGCAAAAATTTAACCCAAAGCACTATAATGGGTTCGAGCATCCCGAAACTCCGGTTATTACCGGAGAGAATAACCGAATGATAGAGCATTTTCAATGGGGGCTTATTCCGTATTGGGCTCGCAATAGCGAAATTATGAAATATACTCTCAATGCTAAAATCGAAACCCTTGAACAAAAACCATCGTTTCGGAATTCAGTAAACAAACGCTGCTTAGTTATTGCCGATGGTTTTTATGAGTGGCAATGGCTTGACCCAAAAGGAAAGCAAAAACAGAAATATTTAATTACATTACCCAACAAGCAACTGTATGCTTATGCCGGCATATGGTCAGAATGGGTGAGTGTATATACCGGCGAAATTATCAAAACATACAGTATTGTAACCACACGGGCTTCAGGCATTATGTGCGAAATACATAATTCAAAAAAACGAATGCCTGTGATTCTTTCTCCCGAAAACGAACAATTGTGGTTGCAAAATGAACCCTTAAAACAATTTGCTCATATTGATGTAGATTTATGCGCATCAAAAATTTAAATACAATATAGAATGATTTATTTACAACAAAACATAAAATACTTAAGAAAACAAGAAGGTTTAACTCAAGGCGAACTTGCTCACAAGCTTGGCATTAAACGCTCGTTGATAGGTGCTTACGAGGAGGGGAGAGCGGTGCCAAAATTGTTGGTTATTCAACAAATATCCTTATTGTTTAGCTTGAGTATCGACCGCTTACTTACACACGATTTGGCAAACGAAAAAACACGTACCGGAATCGATATACGAATACTTTCAACTGTTGTAGACACAAACAATAATGAACGAATAAGTATTGTACCGATAAAAGCCTCGGCAGGATATCTGAACGGACTTGCCGACCCCGAATATGTTGCCGAATTGTCTCATTTTGCATTGCCCGTTTCTGAACTCTCACACGGATTAACTTATCGTGTGTTTCAAATAAAAGGCGACAGCATGTTGCCGGTTCCTTCGGGGGCTTATGTGTTTTGTAGTTATGTCGAATCGTTTAGCGGTATCCGCAATGGTAAACCTTACGTAGTGATTACTGCTAACGACGGAATTGTATATAAACGAATTTATAATCATATTGAAACCGACAGAACCCTAATGCTTCACTCCGACAATAAGGCATATGAGCCATATTCGGTTAATGCTGCCGATGTGCTCGAAATATGGCAGGCTATTGGCTTTTTAACTTTTGAGCTGCCAGAACCTGCAAAAGTTGATGTTGATCAGCTTTCGTCGATAGTATTCAAAATGCAAGAACAAATTCGGGAGCTTAAAAAATCAAAAGAATAAATGTTTTGCTGTGTTTGTCCGAATTTGATAAATAGTGTTTTACCTATTGCTTATTGCATTTTGTATATTTTGAAAAATTCTTTTAACCAATAAAAATCATCAAACAAGGGGCGGTTTATTTTTTTATCGCAATACAACATTTTATTCTTGTATTTATCGAATAACGAATAGTTCCGTTTTAAAAGAATTGTGTTCTTATAAAACTCTTCAACAATTTCGTAGGCTAATTGCTCATCAATGTAAACCTTGGTAAAAATATTCCGATACATCACATGTCCCTTATCATCAAAATATGTATTCCGTGTTCCTTTAGAGTTCGTTTCGGTAACTATTTGTATTGAATTTTGCTTGTCGTATACTAAATAAATCGTTTTAGTAACATCAGCCAAAACTAATGATTGTCCATTTTTATTAATTTGAGCTTCTGATTTTGTCAGAAGTCCACGAGAATCCGATATAAAAAACTCATCAATCCTCATCGTATCAACCGACTGTGCTAAAAACAGTATGCTGTCAATTGTTTTCGGATTGAGATTGGGTTTGGTATAACTCTCTGTATATTTTTTGTTCTTAAAATGCTTATCCAATCCCCATATCGGTTTTGAAAAAAACATAAAAAAAACAATTGAAATTAGAATATACAATCTATTTAATACAAGCAACTTCGTTGCATTTTTTGCCATCTGTATCACCAATTATTCAATTTCAATGCCTGTGTATATACCATATTTATTGTAAAAACTATCGGGCGATTTTGCTTTAAATGTTTTTACTTTTGCGTTATTGCCATTTTCGTCAGTTTTGTATTCAAAAGCCTGGCTGGAAGGATAGTTTGTTATTTCGGAAACAAAAAAACTGTTCGTGAAAATTTTTTGCTCCATGTTATTGCCAAAATAATAAACAATGTAGTTGCTAAATATCAGTGGACTGTTTGATTTGTCGTATTTTTTCGATGATGTATCGTTGTTTTTTGGATATTTTCGGAGCTCTTTATCGCTTAAATATTTATCGTTTATAAGATATTCGGCAATAATCCGAGCCGAGTTGGGTGGAATTATTATATGTTTACTTTCGGATGTTTTAATCGTGCTTGTTTCGGTATATGTTTCAAATGTACGATTCA
The DNA here is from genome assembly GCA_964487645.1 of uncultured Prolixibacteraceae bacterium. GTDB lineage: Bacteria > Bacteroidota > Bacteroidia > Bacteroidales > Prolixibacteraceae > Roseimarinus. The sequence continues at coordinate 31,490 of CAZARW010000008.1, read as the reverse complement.
AAAAATACGGATAAGCAATGCCGTTAAGTATAAAAAACGATTCTTCGAGATTGATATATATGAAATTGTTGGTTTTATTTATGAGTTTAAATCCAATATTTCCTGAAGCATCCCATAAATTATATTCTACAGTGCAATAGTCGTCATTATATACAAGTTTTTTAGTCTTTTTTTCGATGTTTTGATCGTGTTCAACCTTGTAAACCTGATAATAAAACGAAGGGCTGCACGACATAAAAATAATAAGAGCTACAATGCCATAGCGAATTTGCTTTAGAAATTTCATAGGTGGTTAATTTAATGGTTATTGAAATGGATAAAAAACGATGATAAGTATCAAATTTTATGCCATACAATTAAATCAAACTCAAAAAATAACTGTACAAAATTACATGTTAATAAAAACATTGTAAGCAATGCTTTATTATCGGACGTTAATTTTTATATTTGAAACCAAATTCCAAAAACAATGAACGATTTTATAGTATCAGCAAGGAAATACCGGCCATCAACATTTTCGACAGTTGTGGGACAGGATTCGATAACTGCAACACTCAAAAATGCCATTAAAAATAATCACCTGGCACATGCATATTTGTTTTGTGGCCCACGTGGTGTTGGTAAAACTACATGTGCCCGGATATTTGCAAAAACATTAAATTGTCAGAATATTGGTCCCGATAATGAGCCTTGTAATCAATGCGAATCATGCCTGGCTTTTAACGAAAATCGTTCATACAATATCCACGAACTGGATGCAGCATCGAATAACTCGGTTGATGGTATTCGATCGTTAACAGATCAGGTTCGGGTTCCTCCCCAACTAGGAGCTTATAGTGTATATATTATCGATGAGGTTCATATGCTCTCGCAGCAAGCATTTAACGCTTTTCTGAAAACCCTTGAAGAACCTCCTAAACATGCTGTTTTTATATTAGCTACTACCGAAAAACATAAAATTATTCCAACCATTTTATCCCGATGTCAGATTTTTGATTTCAACCGGATTGGAATTTCCGATATTTCAAAACATCTTATTGATGTTGCCCAAAAAGAAAATGTTGATATTGAAGAAGCCGGCGTTAATGTTATTGCACAAAAAGCCGATGGCGCAATGCGTGATGCTTTATCTATTTTTGACCAGATTGTAAGTTTTTCGGGAAAATCAATATCCTATCAGGATGTTATCAGTAACCTTAATGTACTCGACTACGATTACTATTTTAAGCTAACCGATTTATTTATTGATAATAAAATTCCCGATGCACTCAATGTGTTTAACGATATTTTGAATAACGGTTTTGACGGACACCATTTTATTAGCGGATTAAGTACTCATTTCAGAGATTTACTTGTTGGAAAAGATCAGGCTACAATTCAATTACTCGAAGTGGGAGGAGAAATTCAGGAAAAATACAAAATTCAGGCACAAAAAGCTCCCCTCGACTTTATACTTGAAGCTCTTGATTATGCATCGGACTGTGATTTAAAATACAAAGGTGCTCAAAATAAACGTTTACTGGTTGAGCTTACCTTGATTAAAATTTCGCAGATTACTCAAAAAAAAAAAGGAGTAAAGCATAATAATCAGCAACTTGAACCTATTTTTTCAGATAAAAATACCGCAAGCTCAATTGCTGTAAAAAAAACCGGGCACAACCAAACCCCCAATAACAACAGCTCTACAAAAAAAGTAATTGTTAGTAAAAAAGCTAACGAATTATCAACCCCTTCAATTGCACGTGCCTTATCGGGCAACAATTCAAGCAACGATACTAAAAGCAGTAAAGACGATGTAATTCAAACGAAAAAAAATCAGTTTAACGAAAAACCTTTCAGTAAAGACGATTTGTTTGCCGTATGGGATAAAATTATTGAAAAATATACCGATCAGGTGCATCTATACAATACACTAAAAAATAAACCCGATTTAATTGACAATACTAAAGTGCTTATAAGCATTGAAAATTCGGTACAACTCGAAAAAGTAAAACTGCTTAAACCCGAACTGATTGGAATGTTGCGAAAGGCATTGTTTAACGACCATATTGACATTGATACCAAACTTGTTGAAAAATCAGAATCAGAAAGTAAAATTTTTACCGATGAGCAGCGAATTAAAATGATGATGCAAAAAAATCCGGCTCTCATTTCTTTCAAAAATAAATTTAACCTCGATTTTAATGCTTAGTGTAATCTAAGTCACACTATATTTTGTAATGTTTTGTAACTTTGAGAAGTATAAACCTATAAAACTGTTCAGTATGTTAAAAGAAAAAATGGTTAATGCTATTAACGAGCAAATTAACAAAGAATTATATTCGGCATATTTGTACTTATCGATGAGTGCATATGCTCAAACACTTGGACTACCCGGCATAGCAAGCTGGTTAAAAGTACAAGCTCAGGAGGAACTAACTCATGCAAATAAGTTTTTTGATTATGTACACGAACGCAATTCGCAAGTAATTTTAAAACCTATTGATGCCGTTGATATTAAATTCGGAACCGTTTCCGAAATGTTTGACAGCGTGCTTGAGCACGAACAAATGATTACCGAATCAATCAATAATTTGATGGATATATCAATTGAATTAAGCGACCACGCTACACGCAGTATGCTTATGTGGTTTGTTGATGAGCAGGTTGAAGAAGAAGCAAACGTTCAGGATATTATTGACAAATTAAACATGGTTGATGCTAAAGGACATGGTTTGTTTATGATTGATAAAGATTTAGGCTCCCGGGTTTTTGTTGACGAAACTCAACAACAATAATTAATAACAATACATAAAGCGACATTAAAATGTCGCTTTTTTTTGTATACAATACCTTTATTTATGGACATAAAACTGAATAAACACATAAAAAATCGATACAGTTCGCGTGCTTACAGTAAGCAAATGATTGAACCCGATAAAATCAACTTGCTCTTTGAAGCTGCACGTTGGGCCGCATCATCGCGAAACACACAGCCCTGGCGCTTTATATATGCTACCCGCAAAAATGATAAAGTATGGAATATGCTGTTTGACTGTTTAATTGATTTCAATAAAGAATGGGTGCAAAATACTCCTTTTCTGATGCTTGTACTTGCCCAGAAAATTGATCCTGTTACCGAAAACACACGTAAAAATGTAGCGTACGATATTGGACTGGCAATGGGAAATTTAAGTATTCAGGCCGAAAGCATAGGCATATCGGTTCGTAATATGGGCGGTTTTTCGGTTAAAAAAGCTCAGATTGCATTTAATATTCCAGACAACTTTGAACCAATTGTTATGGTTGCTGCCGGATACCCGACTGATCAAAGTATTCTGAATAAAGAGTTACACATTCCGGTTGGTAATCAGCGTGAACGTAAAAGTATTGATCAATTAGTGTTTTCGGATAACTGGCAGCAATTAAAATAAATCAATTGTGAAAAATGAAATAGATTTTTTATGAGCTGGTAACTATTTAATAAACAATAAAACCATTTAAGACGAGATTCTCTGTTTGTTGAGAATCTCGTCTTTTTGTTTGTTATGATTAAGGTGCATAAATAAAAAAATCTCAGCGATTAAACCATTCATGCGTAAAAAAGCTTCGATCATAAATTGTATTCACTTTATTTTATTTTCAAATAAACTATCGGAGATTCTTTTTTTTTAAAGCACAAAAAATACATAAAAAGAGTAGGATAGGGTATAGATAAAAAGTTACAAATGTATAAACACAAACGCAATTCACAAATGGAAATCACACAAATCAGACAAAATACGACCTGCAAGAAACAAATACCTTATTACATATGTATACAAAACAAAGCCTTGAATACCAAAAGAATTTGTAGTAGTTAAAACACTCATAACCAACAAATATGCAAACTTTATTTGAACTGTAAGTTAATGTAATAAATTACAAAAGTACAATATTGTTGGTAAATCATTAAAATATGCATTATCGACAGTGTTTAAGCCCTTATTGTCAGTATTTTAAGATGTTTAAGATAAATAAATACTTAACCTGCGTGCTGTTTAGCTTTATGTCTGATAAACAAGGTACAAGCAAAAATATCTTTGTCATCACAAAATCCCAACAAATACAATTGTAAACAGACTGAAAATTACATATGTATTCTTTGCGTTTTAAAATAATTGTTACATTTGTAATTGGTTACAAAAACTAAAAAACAAAACAGTAAACAACATAAGCTACACAACAAATGAGAAGCCGAATAGAAAAATTTATTGAAGCCGAGCAGGTAACAGCAGCCGAATTTGCCGATAAAATTGGAGTTCAACGTTCAAGTGTTTCCCATGTATTAAATGGCCGAAACAACCCCAGCTTTCAATTCATCCAAAAAATACTTGAAGCCTATCCACAAATAAACTCGCGCTGGCTACTAACCGGTAATGGCGAAATATATGCGACGAGCCCGGCTAAGCAACAAAAAAATGAGAACTATGAGCACGAAAACGATTTGTTTTCAACAATTGAATCGTCGCCTGAACCGGTGTATAATCAACAAAAACCACAAGAGCAGGCTATTGCTGAATCGCCAATAAATAAACAAGAACAACAGCTTACAAGCAACGAACTACATTCAGGGCATACTACAATAAATGACCGGACTGTTGTTCGGGTGTTGATATTTTATAACGATCACACATTCGAAGATTTTCGTCCTGCAAAATAATTATTATATCTTTGCAAAAATTGCAATACCTTAAAACATAAATTCAATAACAAAAAATGTTGAAATGTGTATTGCATAAGCATTACAGATAAATACGCAAAGAATGAAGAAAGAAGTTTGTGATTGTATAATTATTCAAAACACACAACTAAATCACGACAATTTCCTGATTAAACTTCAGCCGTCCTCAAAGCTGCAAATAATACAACCCGGACAGTTTGTAAACATCCAGGTAAAAAACACATCGACTACATTTTTACGCCGTCCCTTTTCGATACACGATGTAGATTATGAGAGGAACACATTTTCGATACTGGTAAAAACAGTAGGTAACGGAACACATAAAATCAGTGAAATAGTTCCCGGTGATTCACTTAGTGTGATTTTCCCTTTAGGTAATGGATTTACGCGTGCTACAGCAAAGGATAGAGTATTGCTGGTTGGTGGTGGTGTTGGTATTGCTCCTATGCTTATTTTGGCAAAGGAATTGCAAAAAGCATGCGCACAGGTGCACATTTTACTTGGTGCTCAATCAAAATCCGATCATATTTTACTTGATGTCTTTAAAAAACATGGCAGCTTGTATTTAAGTACCGACGATGGCTCGTTGGGAACAAAAGGATTTGTAACTGATCACGAAATTTTTAGTTCACTCCAAAATATCGATAAAATATACTGTTGTGGCCCTGAACCAATGATGAAGGCTGTTGCTGCAAAAGCAACCCAAAGCAATACGTTTTGCGAAGTATCGCTCGAAAATACAATGGCCTGTGGCTTTGGTGTGTGTTTGTGTTGTGTTACTAAAACAAAATCAGGTAACGAATGCGTTTGTACAAGTGGTCCGGTGTTTAATATAAACAATTTAGAATGGCAGATTTAAACGTTAAAATACATAATCTGGAATTAAAAAATCCGGTAATGACGGCTTCGGGAACTTTTGGAAACGGAGTCGAATTTGAAGATTTTTTTGATGTAAATCAACTCGGAGGTATTTTACTTAAAGGAACAACCCTGCATTCGCGACAAGGAAACGACTATCCTCGTATGGCCGAAACAGCTTCGGGAATGCTTAATGCCGTTGGTTTACAAAACAAAGGAGCTGCATATTTTTGTGAATATATTTACCCTGTGGTTTCAAAATACAATACAAATGTAATTGTAAATGTTAATGGATCTACAGTTGATGAATATGTCGAATTGGCAAAAATCATTGATTCTCTCGATAAAATTCCTGCTATTGAGCTAAATATTTCGTGCCCAAATGTAAAAGAAGGGGGCATGGCTTTTGGCACAAGTTGCCCTATGGCTTCGCAGGTAATTAGCGCAGTACGCAGAGTGTATAAAAAAACAATGATTGTGAAATTATCGCCTAATGTTACCGATATTGCCGAAATAGCACGAGTTGCTGAAAACGAAGGTGCCGATGCTGTTTCTCTTGTCAATACGTTTTTAGGAATGGCGATCGATGCCGAAAAGCGTCGTCCGGTGTTATCAACAATTACCGGAGGTTTATCGGGGCCGGCCATTAAGCCTATTGCTTTGCGTATGGTTTGGCAGGTTGCACAGGCTGTAAAAATTCCGGTTATAGGAATTGGAGGGATTGCTTCGGCTGTCGATGCTGTTGAATTTTTACTTGCAGGTGCTTCGGCTGTTCAGGTTGGCACTGCAGGTTTTGTTAATCCAAATACCGCTGTTGATGTTGTAAAGGGGATAAATAACTATCTCGACAGACATAACATATTGACAGTTAGTGATATAATTGGCAATTTACATATGTAAATTACATTTGTAATTTGTCGGAGAGCTTTTATTTATGAATCAGTTAGTGCGTAAAATATTCTTTTTTCTATTATTCATTACAATAACTTCGCTTACCAAGACCGAAGAGGTTCAAAACATCGGTTTCAGAAACTCTGAGTCAGTTGCGTTTATGCCTATAAGTAGCTTTATATCAAACGATTTAAGCGATTTTCAGCAATCGTGGTACATCGATCGAAAAATTGAACGCTTTATGGAACGCTCTGAATTGCAGGGAGTTTCGGTGGCTTTGGTTGACAACGGACGTTTGGTTTTTGCAAAAGGTTACGGTTATGCAAACCGAGAAGAAAATATTCGTGTAAAACCTGCAAGTATTTTCAGAATAGCCAGTATTTCAAAATTAATTACGGCAGTAGCTGTAATGAAACTTGTTGACAAACAAATGCTTTCGCTTGATGATAAGGTATTTGGCATCGAAGGAATTATTCATGATAGTGCTTATCTGCAAATAAACGATAAACGGTTAACCGATATTACTGTAAGGCATTTATTAACGCATACGGCCGGATGGACCCGATATTATGGAGATCCGGCTTTTGTGCCACATACAATAGCCGAACGAATGAACGAAAGCTTGCCGCTCACTATGGATACATATATTCGCTTTGCAATATCTCGAAATTTGCATTTCACACCCGGTACAATGTATAGTTATTCAAACATGGGATATATGTTTTTGGGCGAAATTATTGAGCGTATAAGTGGCCTCGATTACGAAACTTTTGTTCAGCAGTATATATTGTATCCTAATGGAATAAATGATATGCACATTGGATATAACGAATATGAAAAACGGTTTGACCATGAAGTTAAATATTATGAGCAATCTGAATCTGAGATGGTTTTATCGGCTAAAGGAGATTCAGCATTGGTGCCAAAATCGTATGGCGGTAACGATATTCGATTGCTTGGTGCTGCCGGTGGATGGGTAGTTTCGGCTCCCGAACTGGCAAAATTAATTACACTGATTGATGGAAATGAATCGGTTCCTGATATTTTATCGAAACAAAGTATTGCTCTTATGACTTCGGAGTTGGAGCATACACTTGGATGGAGCGAGAATAATGATGGCGCATTAATCCGAACAGGTAGTTTTGCAGGAACATCGGGTATGGTTAAATGCTGTGACAACAGATTAACCTGGGTGTTTCTGAGCAATACAAGTAACTGGCAAGGCCCTCGCTTTAATCGCGACATTGATCGTTTAATGAAGCGTATTGTATCGAAAATTGATTTACCCAAACGCGATTTATTTAAATATTATCCCTCCGATAATCTCTCGTTATACAACAATTTCTTTGCTATTGACGAAGTTTAGGCACGGCTTATATCCTTCGCTATAATAATATAACTTAAATTGTATTTATGCTGACATTTAAAAAACATCCTTTACTCATTTCAATTATTGTGCTTATTGCCTTTAGTGCTTGCAGTGTATCAAAAAATGCGCTAAAAACCGATGAGCAGTTGTCTTCAGAGTATATTTACACAAGCCTTGACGAAGCTATGGATAATCCTTATGGGGTAGTTATACTTAAGCTCGAAAACGATAAGCTTCAGGAAGTTCCTGATGAAATATATCGTTGTAAAAAATTGCAAGTACTTCATTTGGGATACAATGAACTTGTTGACTTGCCTAAGGATTTTTTTAGCAAATTACCATATCTGCAAAAATTGTATCTTAACAATAACCGATTCTATAAAGTACCTCAAAATATTCATCAGGCTCGTTTTTTAGAGATTCTCGACATGAATTATAACCAAATACAGGCTATTGATCCTGCATTGTATAATTGCAAAAACATCAAAACACTTCGTTTTGCAAAAAATAACCTTACATCGTTGCCCGATAGCATTTCAAAACTTAAGAAACTGGTTTACATTGATTTATTTTCAAATAATATAAGCCATATTCCATCAGATATTTGTTCGAATACTGCAATTGAGAAAATTGATATTGATGTTAATTCATTGAATTATTTGCCCGAAAACTTTGGGAATTTATCCAATCTTCGATCGTTAAAAGCCAATAAAAATGAGCTTACTACATTGCCCGAAAGTTTTGGAAAATTGCAAAACCTTATTGAACTGGAGCTAAAAGAAAATAAATTAGAGTATTTGCCCGAAAGCTTTGGAAATTTGTTATTGATCGACAGTATTGATTTTAACAAAAATCAGTTAGTCAAATTGCCTGAATCGATAGGAGAGATGAAACAACTAAAATTCATCAATTTGTCGAATAACAATTTATCACAAATACCCGATTTATCAAATTTATCGTTGTTACGAAGCTTGAATCTCAATAATAACAAAATAAGAGCTCTTGACGCATCGTTTGTGTCGGCACCGGCTTTAACGCATATTTACTTGAGTTTAAACAAAATACTACAAATAACCGGTCGTTTTGCACCAAATAATAAAATTCAACACATTGACTTAGAAATGAATAAGCTTGAAATATTTCCGATACAGTTTGCTCAATTAAAATCAGCAAAATATCTCAATATTGCGTCAAACAACATTACTGAACTTACCGAAACGGTTAATCAAATGATAAATCTTGAGATTTTAAATGTTTCAGATAATTCGATGGATTTATTTGCAAAAAGTATTTCATCTCATCCTTCGTTAAAAAATATTGACCTTAGCAACAATCAAATTAAATTGTTGCCATTGCAGTATGCTTCAATTAAAAATCTCGAAACCATCAATCTTAAAAATAATCCAATTTATACCTGGCACATCAAGCAACTAAAAAATGCTTTCGAAAAAAGTGTTTTACAAATCGATTAACTTATTTCGGAGTTTTGTTATGCAGTGTTTGTTTTTAAACTGCCTGAGAATTGAATATTTTGAAACACCTTAATACTTGTCAATAAAAATACCAATTACAGCAACATTGCTTTTGGCATTAAATATACCGATGTCTTATAATTGATATTAAGTTAAATAGAATATATAAAGAAAAACCGGGACAAATATCCCGGCCTATCTTATCATTTATTTATGAATGAATGTTATTGTGATACATTTTGAGTTTTTTCATTCATTTCTTTATACTTGTCTGTCATTTGCAAACGATAATAAATCAATTTTAATGATTCCATTACTGAAAAATCGCTTGGCTCAAGCTCGTGTGCTTTTTCAAAAAATGGTAAGGCTTTTTTGAGCTCATCTTTACCAAGTTCCATTGTTTTATTATACGCTTCGGTTTCGTTTGGAGGCAATTGTGATGCTTCGTTAAGCATGTTTACTCCACGATTGAAGTATATAACACCAAGATTGTAATATGGAGTAAAAATTTCGGGATCAATTTTAATTGCTTCATTATAGATCTCAATAGCTTCATCCTCACGATCGAGTTTTTCAAGAGTATTTCCTTTTGCTGTGTAATACGAAACATTCTCAGGATTTTTTTCGATAGCCATATCAAGATATTCGAAAGCTGCATTTGCATCGTTGGCATTGATATAAAAATTAATCAATTCAACAATAAGTACCTCATCGTCGGGATATTTCTCAAAACCTTCTTTTAAAATATTGATTGACTTGAGCGTATCTCCCAGTGTTTGATTAATTTCATATGCAAATCGATAACTGGTTGGTCCTTTGTATCCTAATTTAGCCGAACGAGTAAAATATTTAAGCGCTTTTTCCCAGTTTTCGGCTCTGTATGCCGAGAGTCCTGAATTATAAATAATTGCAGTATCAACAATTTCTTGTCCGGTTTCGTTAATAATATCTAAATTCGATATTTCCATATATCGCTCAAAACTTTCGAGTGCATCGTCAAAGTTTTTGTTTTCGAACGATATAATTGCATAATTAGAAAGGTCGGTTTGCAAAAAAGCAAAATCCATTTTAAGTTGTCTGTCTAACCGCCCCTTATCGTCTAATTTTTTACAATGCTTTAATGCATCGTGAGCTTCAAACAAAGGTTTTTCAGCAATACCTTTTTCACCTTTGCGGTACATTTCCATTAGAATCTGGCCTTTAGCCTGCCAAGCACGCGGCCAGTCGATAGTTTTTTCGGCCTTTTCATTATTCGGGTCAGTAGCTTCCGAAATAGCTTCGTAAGCTTTTTCGAAATTTCCTGCATCTTTATAGCTTAAGGCACTGGTAACCTTTCCTCTTTGAGCAAAAAGAGCTACCGTAATAGTCATTAACATTAAAAGTGTTACAATTCTTTTCATAGCAATTAATCTTATTTTTTACAAATTTATATTTCAATTAACTTATTGAAATAAATGTGTGTAAAATACTTAAATTATTAAAAAATAAAACATCGGTATTTACACCCATATTTCAATATTTTTCGAAGTTATTCGTCGTTTAAAGGCTCGCTGTCAGCAATTGTGTCATCCAAATTTTCATCAACGATTATATTTTCGTCATCAATTTCTTCAATATTATCTTCCGACTTGCTTACACGAGCAACCGATGCAATTTTATCGTTTTCTTTCAGATGAATTAACCGAACACCTTGAGCAGCACGTCCCATAAGCCTTACTGAGCTTATAGCCATACGAATTGTAAGTCCGTTTTCGGTAATGATCATCAAATCGTCGTCGTCGGTAACACTTTTTATTGCAACCAGATTACCTGTTTTAGGAGTAATGTTTATTGTTTTTACTCCTTTACCACCGCGGTTAGTAATACGGTAATCTTCAATTCTTGAGCGTTTTCCGAATCCGTTTTCTGAAACCACCATTACATCTTCAGATTCATTCTCAACACATATCATGCCAATTACTTCGTCGTTTGCGCTGAGGGAAACTCCTTTAACTCCCGAAGCTGTACGGCCAATGGCTCGTACAATGTTTTCGTTAAACCGGATAGCTTTACCTGAGCGAACAGCCAACATAATTTCGTGACCTCCACCTGTGAGTCTTGCTTCGAGTAATTGATCCCCTTCGCGAACAGTAATAGCATTTACGCCATTTTGGCGTGGACGAGAATATGCTTCGAGTGATGTTTTCTTGATAATTCCTTTTTGAGTACACATAATAATAAAGTTATTGTTTATGTACTCTTCATCGTCAAGGGTTTTAACATTAATGTAGGCCATTACCTTGTCGTCTTGTTCAATATTGAGCAGATTTTGTATCGCCCTACCTTTCGAAACGCGTGTTCCCTCAGGGATTTGGTATACTTTAAGCCAGAAACATTTTCCTTTTTTAGTAAACAAAAGCAAGGTATTATGCATCGAAGCAATAAACATATGTTCGAGAAAATCTTCGTCGCGGGTATTTCCGGCACGCGATCCAACTCCGCCTCGGCTTTGTGTTCTAAATTCGGTAAGAGGAGTACGTTTAATATATCCCATATGCGAAATTGTAATGAGCATATCTTCGTCGGCATAAAAATCCTCAGGATTAAATTCTTCGGCATTGGGTACAATTTCAGTACGACGTCCTTCGGAATATTTTGATTTTATTTCATCGAGTTCTTCTTTAATGATTTTCATTCTGAGCTCTTCGCTTTCGAGTATTTCTTTCAGATGTTCAATCGTTTTTAAAACCTCTTCGTATTCGGCATGCAGTTTATCTTGTTCGAGGCCGGTTAACTGTCGCAAACGCATTTCAACAATAGCACGCGATTGTACATCAGTAAGTCCAAAACGTTCGATAAGTTTATTCCGGGCTTCGTCGGCATTGCTCGATGCTCTGATAATTTTTATTACTTCATCAATATTATCGCTTGCAATAATTAATCCTTCGAGTATATGTGCTCGTTTTTCAGCCTGATCGAGTTCATATTGAGTACGACGGGTTACAACATCGTGACGGTGTTCAACAAAATAATGGATTAATTGCTTCAGATTAAGCATCCGGGGACGGCCATTAACCAAAGCAATGTTGTTCACACTAAACGAGGATTGTAAAAGAGTAAATTTGTATAATTTATTGAGGACAACATTTGAAATTTCGTCTTTCTTTACGTCAATAACAATACGCATACCTTCCCTATCCGACTCATCATTTACGTTCGAAATTCCTTCGATTTTCTTCTCATTAACAAGATCGGCAATTTTCATAATCAACTCGGCCTTATTAACCAGGTAGGGAATTTCGGTTACAATAATTTTTTCTCTTCCGGTTGATGTGGTCTCAATATGTGCTTTTCCTCTCAAAACAATTCGTCCGCGTCCGGTATGGTATGAATCGCGTACTCCCTGGTATCCATAAATAATACCTCCGGTTGGAAAATCGGGAGCTTTAATTATTTCAATCAATTCATCGATTGAAATTTCACGATTATCGATATATGCACTAATGGCATCGATAGTATCGACAAGGTTGTGAGGCGGCATATTGGTAGCCATACCCACAGCAATACCCGATGCTCCGTTTACAAGAAGGTTTGGTATACGTGTTGGTAATACCGAAGGTTCGCTTAACGATTCGTCAAAGTTGGGTTGAAAATCAACCGTGTTTTTGTCTAAATCGACAAGTGTTTCCTCGGCAATTTTTGCCATTTTGGCTTCGGTATAACGCATAGCAGCCGGGCTGTCTCCATCAACTGATCCAAAGTTTCCCTGTCCATCAACAAAAGGATAACGCAAAGACCAATCTTGTGCCATACGCACCATAGTCATATAAACCGATGAGTCGCCGTGCGGGTGATACTTACCAAGCACCTCTCCTACTATTCTTGCCGACTTTTTATATGATTTGTTTGAATTTAAGCCTAATTCATTCATTCCGTATAATACACGACGATGAACAGGCTTGAATCCATCGCGTACGTCGGGCAATGCCCTTGAAACTATAACCGACATCGAATAGTCGATGTAGGCCGATTTCATTTGTTCCTCAATGTTAACTTTTATAATTCTTTCGTTATCAGACATATATCTAATGTTTATGTTACATTTCAAAAAAACGTTTAAAAATACAAAAATACCATTATTTATGAACTACAAACGATACGAAATATCCAAATAATTAACATACTCCAACAAACTATCAACAATTGAACAATTCGTTTGTATTTATAAAAAAAACTGAGAGGAAAATATGTATCTTAGCTTCGCGAATTATAAAATTATAACATAACAGTAGTAAAAAATATGGATTCGAAATTTTCACCAAAAATAAAAGAGATACTAAATTATAGTCGCGAAGAAGCAATTCGTCTTGGAAACGAATTCATTGGGCTTGAACATGTGTTTTTAGGAATTATCAGAGAAGGAAAAGGTGTTGCCATTGATATTCTTCAGAATTTGAATATCGATTTGAAAAAAACAAAAGAGTTGATTGAATTTGATTTAAGAGAAGAAAAGGCTTTAGATCCCGGTGCATCGGTTCAGTTGCTTAAGAATACCGAAAAATTTTTAAAAATTGTTTATCTCGAAGCCCGATCGATGGGAAATACATCAATTAACACAGGGCATTTGCTTTTAGCTTTATTGAAAAATAACGACAGCATTGTAAGTAAAGTAATGAATAATTTCAATGTAGATTATTATGCAATAAAAACACAATTGCTTTCATACAACCAGAATAAAGTAGAGTCGAAATCCGATTTTCCGGATGAGCCTGACGATGAAGGAACTGATTTTTTCAATCAGCGTCCACCACAAAGCAGCAATCCACAAGCCCCCACTCCAGGAAAATCGGACACTCCGGTACTCGATAATTTTGGGATAGATATTACTCAGGCAGCCGAAGAAGGAAGCCTCGACCCAATAGTTGGGCGTGATAAAGAAATTGAGCGAATTGCCCAGATTTTGAGCCGCCGAAAAAAGAACAATCCAATTCTTATTGGTGAGCCCGGTGTTGGTAAATCGGCAATTGCCGAGGGATTGGCTATACGGATTATTGAGAAAAAAGTATCGCGTGTGCTTTTCGACAAACGTGTAGTTACACTCGATTTGGCTTCGATAGTAGCAGGAACAAAGTACCGGGGACAGTTTGAAGAGCGTATGAAAGCAATATTAAACGAACTGTCGAAAGTGGATAATGTGATTTTATTTATTGACGAAATACATACCATAGTTGGTGCCGGTGGCGCAACCGGATCGCTCGATGCTGCAAATATGCTTAAACCGGCTTTGGCTCGTGGCGATATTCAATGTATTGGCGCTACTACTCTTGACGAATACCGTCAGAATATTGAAAAAGACGGAGCTCTCGAACGTAGGTTTCAAAAAGTAATGGTTGAACCAACATCGGTTGATGAAACAATTCAGATTTTGAACAACATTAAAAGCCGATACGAAGACCATCATAATGTGAACTATACCGAAGATGCTATTGCTGCATGTGTAAAACTTACCGAAAGATACATTACCGACAGGCATTTGCCCGATAAGGCTATTGATGCTCTTGACGAAGCAGGATCGAGGGTTCATATTGCAAACATTAATGTGCCCGAGGCGATTATAAAAATTGAAGAAAAAATTGAAAAAGTACGCGAAGATAAAATTCAAGCGGTTAAAAGTCAAAATTTTGAACTGGCAGCTAATTATCGCGATAAGGAAAAAAATCTGATTCAACTGCTTGAGCGTGAAAAAGAAGACTGGGAACGTGATTTAATTAATCAACGCGAAACAGTTACCGACGATAAAGTTGCCGAGGTGGTTGCAATGATGTCGGGGATACCGGTGCAGCGTGTTGCACAGGCCGAAAGCAAAAAATTGCTGACTATGGGCGACGACCTTCGCAATTCGGTGGTTGGGCAAGATCAGGCCATTGGAAAAATTGTTCGTGCAATTCAGCGAAACCGTGCCGGACTTAAGGATCCGAATAAACCGATTGGAACTTTTGTGTTTTTAGGGCCTACCGGGGTTGGTAAAACACAACTAGCAAAAATTCTTGCAAAATACTTGTTTGATTCAGCCGATGCTTTAATCCGGATTGATATGAGTGAATACATGGAGAAATTTGCTGTTTCGCGACTTGTAGGTGCGCCTCCCGGATATGTTGGTTACGAAGAAGGGGGCCAGCTTACCGAAAAAGTTCGGCGTAAACCCTATTCGGTAATTTTACTCGACGAAATAGAGAAAGCTCACCCCGATGTGTTTAATATTTTGCTGCAAGTAATGGACGAAGGACGCCTTACCGACAGTTTGGGGCGAAAGGTTGATTTTAAAAATACAATTCTTATAATGACTTCGAATATTGGAAGCAGGCAATTGAGTGATTTTGGAAAAGGAATTGGTTTTAACTCGCCCGATGCAAGTGACCCTGCTCAAGCTTCGCATGTGATTCAAAAAGCACTTAAAAAAGCCTTTGCTCCTGAATTTATTAACAGGATTGACGATGTTGTAATGTTTAATCCTTTGAGCGAAAAAGATATTTATAAAATTATTGATATTGAGCTTAAAGGTTTATTCGACAGGGTGAAAAATCTGAATTTGAATTTGAAAATCTCGCCGGCTGCAAAAAACTTTATCGTAAAAAAAGGATTCGATCCACAATATGGCGCCCGCCCATTGAAAAGAGCAATTCAGAAATTACTTGAAGACGAAATGGCTGAAGTTATTCTCAAATCGGAAACTGTTGATGATGATACCATTTCAATTGGCTTTGATTCGAAAAACGAGAAAATAAAAATTAAATTAATTTCAAAAAAATAAAAAAACAACTTATCATGATTTGTTGGTTTCGTGGATGTATTTAATCACAAGCATTGTCATGTCATCTACGGCACCAACATTTCCCCTAAAACTGTAAATGCTTTTTTTAACCTTTTCGATCACTTTTACAGGACTTAGAAACCAACTCCCCACAAGATTGTATTTCAGTACATCGACCGAATATTTCATCCCGTTTTCATCTTTCGAATCGATAATTCCGTCGGTGTATATAAATATTTGATCGTTATACGATAATGAAATTTCAGATTGTGAATATTTCCGGTTGGGGTACAAACCCAGTGGAATCCCATGCGAATCGGCCATTTCATCAACTGTGCCTTTTTGCCGAATAAGCATTGGATAATTATGTGCAGCATTACAATAGCTTACACTACCGGTTTGGGTATCAACAATACCTAAAAACATAGTTACAAATAAATCGCTTAAATTTTCTTCGGTAAGTTTGTCATTCAGATTTTCTGCAATTTCCGAAACTTGCATTCCTGCTTTTGCTACCGATCGCAGAACTGTTTGCGTATAAATCATAAACAATGCCGCCGGAATACCCTTGCCCGAAACATCGCCTACAACAAAAAGAAGGTGTGTGCTGTCGATAAAAAAATAATCGTATAAATCGCCTCCAATATCAAAAGCTGATTCCGAAAATGCATCAAGCTCAATTTTTTGCGATTGTTTTATTTCGTGTATTTTTTTTGGCAATATATTGGATTGTAAACGTTTAGCTATTCGTAAATCGTTTTCAATTTTTTGAGTTTCTTTGGTCGATATATTTATTTTTTTACTAAAAAAGTCAATCTGATTATGAAGCAATTCGATGCTTCTCTTAATCATCAGAACTTCGTTTTTATTTTTATTGGCATGAAACTTCACATACTTACTTTGTTTTAAATACTCAGTAATTTCGCCATAAGGATTTACGTATCGAATATTTAATTGCCAAATCATATATGCAATAATTAATAAACCAAAAACAAAAAGCATAATGATAATTGCAGCATTATTATACTCAAGGCTATTTAAAATATCGCGTTGATGTACCGAAGCTATAAACGACTTTGTTTTAGGCAGATAAACCAGATAAGCATAATATTTTTGAGTAGTTTGTTTGTTATGGCTTACGGTAAAATCGTGGATAAAATAGTGATTTTGTGCCGAGTCGGTTTTTTCAAGCTTACGATAATAATCATTAAAGCTTACACTTAATCCGGTAATTTTTTCATGTGTTTCTTTATCAATATGTATGCACGAATCGGAATTGAAATAATAAATATCATACAGTAAAATTTGGTTTATTTGCGCCCAATGTAAGCTGTCGACTTGTTTATCATTATTAATGTTTGTTGCAATTTGCGCAATACTTAGCGTATAATTTTTTAAATCGTTCTGAAGTTTATTGTAAAGCGATTTTTTTAGGATTACAATATTTATCGAAACCAATATGGATACAACTGTAACAATTACAATAAACTGAATAGCACTAAGCTTATATGTTAATTTGCTGATTTTCAAAACACAATCATTTTTTATTCTCAATCTGCAATATACGCTAATTATTATATCCGATGAACTAATTTAAAATTATCGGCATCGATAAGTGTATTAAATTTTTCACGAAACTCATACAACGCATCATAATCAATTGAGCAATTTAACCAACCTTGTTGCTGCTTGTAATTATTTATAACGTTTCCTTTATAATCAATAAGCATTGAATTGCCTGTATACTGAATATTTTTGCCATCGGCCCCTACCCGATTTACTGCAGCAACATAACATTGATTTTCAATAGCCCGGGCTTTTAGTAAAGTATTCCAAACTTTATTGCGTGCAGCAGGCCAGTTGGCTACATTTATCATTAAATCGTACTCGCTTGTATTACGTGACCATACCGGGAATCTCAAATCATAACATATTTGAGGAAAAATTTTCCATCCTTTGTAATCAATAATTAATTGTTTGCTGCCATTGCTGTAATGCTCATTTTCGTTTGCAATACTAAACAAGTGCCTTTTATCGTAATGCAATATTCGTCCCGAAGGCTCAATCCACACAAAACGATTATAGTATTTATTCATTTCCGAAATAAACAAACTACCACAAAGCGTCATTTGATGTTTTTGTGCCATTTTTTTTAGCCATTCAACACTTTTACCGCTCATTAATTCCGATACATTTTTTGCATTCATTGAAAAACCGGTAGTAAAAGCTTCGGGAAAAATCACAATATCGGTGTCAGGGGGCAACAATTGCAAGACATTTGCATATTGTTCAATATTTGCTTTTGGATCTTCCCATACAATATCGGGTTGAATTAACGTAAGATTGAGTGTTTTTTGTCGAGTTTTATTCATATCAAAAAATAAAAAAGAGCCATATGCCATTTGATTTTATACAATATACGAATGCAAATGACAAGCGCCGGTATATTTTTGTAATAAATTTGTTGCATATTGTAATGCATCCGGCAATTGATTTTTTACGCCAAAATCAAAATACACCATTAAAAAATGCTTTGTACTGCAAGTAACCTTTGTTCTGGACGAATCGCTGGTAGGCGAACCAAAAGCACCGATAGAATCACGCAAAACAGGTAAGTTTTCGATATTCAGCTCTCCCCTTCCAATTGCTGTATACTCTTCGTTTGCCTTGCCAATTCCTAAATTCACATTGCCGTTTATTTTATCGGCATCGTACCCGCCTATTGAAAAACCCGACGTAAACGAAGCCAAATTAACCAAATCAACGACATTGTTTACCCTGTATAATTGTGCACCTTTAACAATGCGACGCAATAAAGCTTCGGCTGACAAACGGTATCGGGCAGGATCTTTCCCCAATGTGCGGTATGCTTTTCGGGATGTTTGAATTGCAGGAATGGTGTTTATCTGGTCAATTTTTTTATTCATTTTCACTTTTTGACTTTCGTCAACAATTTGTTGCCACAAGTCGTTTTGATTTTCATCAACCGTAAGTTTACATTGTATACATCCCAATTGTACTGATTGGTATTGCTGCCTAAATTCGTCCGAAACAGAAACTTCAATCATACCTATAGTGTTTGAGTCATTTTTTTTAATAATGAAAATTCGTTGGTATTTGTAAAGGGGCTTAACGCTGAAAATACTTCATTGTGATAATGATTAACCCACTCAATTTCATCGATTGAGAGCATATTTTTGTCAATTAACCGAGTATCAATAGGGAAACGGGTAAGGGTTTCGAATCGATAAAAAGCACCAAAATCGTTTTCAGTATCTTCAATACATTGCATCAGGTTTTCGATACGAATACCATACTCTCCGGTTCGATACAATCCCGGTTCGTTCGAAAAAATATTTCCAGGCACGAGAGGTAACGAATTAAAATCATTCCGAATACTTTGTGGCCCTTCGTGTACATTCAAAAAAGCACCAACACCGTGCCCGGTTCCATGTCCATAGTTTAAATTGTTTTTCCACAATGCAGCTCTTGCCAGCACATCGAGGTGGCAGCCTGCTGTTCCCTTGGGAAATTTTATTGTACTCAGAGCAATCATTCCTTTTAACACAAGGGTAAAGTCAGTAATCATTTGTCGGGTAGGTTCTCCCAAAGCAAAGGTTCGGGTAATATCGGTTGTTCCGTATTCGTACTGACCTCCCGAATCGATAAGTAAAATTCCCTCGGGTTGTACTTTGTATGCTTGTTTTTCATTAACACTGTAATGAACAATAGCACCATGATCGCGATAGGCAACAATAGGATAAAAACTCGGGCCAATGTACCCAAATTTACGAGTGCGTACTTCGTTTATTTTCAGAGCAATATCATATTCGGTAATTTCGTTGCTTAAAAGTTGGGGGTCGAGCCAAAGCAAAAAATCAAGCAAAGCCAAACCATCGGCCACATGTGCCTTTTTCATCCCTTCGGTTTCGGCATTGTTTTTAACCGATTTGTACATGGCCGGAGCCGATAATTTGAGCACTATTTTATTGCTGCTATTTAGTGAGGTATATATTTTATAATTGGTTCGCTGCGGATCAATCAAAATGGTTTTTCCTTCAAGTTGCTCCAGTACCTTATAAAATGTTTCGTACGGAGCAATCTCAACGCCATCAACAGTAAGCTCATTTTTTGCTTTGTCTGAAAATTTGTTTCCACTCACAAACAAGGAGATGTGATTTGCCGAAATAAGTCCAAATCCCATCACAACAGGATTATACTCAACGTCGGAACCCCGAATATTAAACACCCAAGCTAAATCGTCGAGCGACGAAACAATTAAATAATCGGCATTATTTGCGTTAAGAGACTTTCGTAAGCGTTTAATTTTTTCGATACGAGAATAACCAGCCCATTGTTCGGGATGCAAAAAAGCAGGCCCATTGGGTATTTCGGGGCGTTTATTCCACAAACGATCGAGCAAATTGTTTTCAGTATCGAAACAAATATTTTTTCGTGCCAATTCTTTTTCAAGAGAAAGAATTTCGGAAAGCGAATAACACGAAGGATCGAACGAAAGAACACTATTCGGCTCAAGCTCAATAAGCAACCATTGTTCAAGTGTTAGTTCATCGGCCGTACGTGCTTTACACATTTCGATACCTGTTTGAGCCAATTGTTGTTTGGCTTGTATAAAATAGCGCGAATCGGTCCACAATGCTGCTTTGTTGCTTGTAATTGCCATAAAACCATACGAACCACTAAAACCCGATAAATACTCACGGGTTTTCCATCTATCAGGAACATATTCACTCATATGCGGATCGGAACCGTTAACAATAAATGCGTCAATATTATTTTCACGCATTAAGCTTCTGAGTTTTTCAAGTTTCTGAATTATAGAGTTTTCCATTTTTGTACATATTAATAATTTGTCGAATCGATTGGAAAGCAATTTGGTTATAATCAATATTTTCGGGCAAAACAAATTCATAAGCTGCAACATCATCGCGACACTTCAGTGTCGAAAAGTCACCGACAACACATATAAAAGCCATGTCGAGTGTAAAAACTATTGTACCTGCATAATTGTATTGATTGGGAAATGAGCCAATGTATTCGATTTTATCGGGAACAATATCAAGTTCCTCATGAATTTCGCGTACAACAGCCTGTTCGGCACTTTCGCCCGGATCGACAAAGCCCCCGGGTAAATCAAGCTTTCCTTTATCGGGATCAACTCCCCTGCGAACAAGCAAAAGCTCACCTTGTGTATTTACAATTAAAGCTGCAACCGCAGCGCTGGCGTTGAGATAAAACACAAAGCCACACATTTTACACGTAAATGCATATGTGTTTGAATCAAAAAAACCTTTTGCAGCACATCGCGGACAATATTTGTAATGATGAGCAGGATGTTTATCCATTACATTATTTTTTTTGTCCTACAAAGTAATCACTCTTTTTGGCAAAAAGCACGTTAAAAGTCGTTAAACTTCCATACGACCGGGTTATGTATTGCTGTAATTGTATTTTATCTTCTTCGTCGAGTTTTGGGTGACTGTTAATGTTTTGCTCAAGTACACGCAAACGGTCGCGCACCATTACAATTTTATGAAAGAAAGCCTCCATGGATACTTCTTTCGATTGTAACTCGGGATTGAACGGTTGCATTAAAAGTTTGCCACCTTTCCATTTGTCGGCAATTTTCACATCGTATGTTATGCCTTGAAATTTATCCATTACGTAAGTAATTGCTTCTTCAACCTCGGCAAGCGAAAGCCCTGTTCGTGGTGTGCTTTCAGGCATTCCCAATATTGTTAAATCGGGATTGTATTTAGTTAGCTCAACCTTACCTCCATGTTCAAAAAAAATCTCATAAATTGTTAAATGTGATTTACTTACAATTCCCTCGCCATATGCCGGATGATGTACCCTGGTACCTGCTGTTAGTTCTTCCATATTGTATTTTTATTAAGGTGATTTACTCTAAGCAATTTTACAAAATTATTTCAACTTTACATGATTGATTGCTGCCATTCATTTCAATTCCTTTTTTTAAAAAAAAATACTTTTTAACGAGATTGTAACAAATACAATTAAGATATACTTTCTAATATCTCATTTTACATATTATACCTAAAAAATATTTTACCTTTGCGGCGTTATGACAAGATTGAGTTTAACAAACATACTACGACGATTTAATATATGGAGAATAAAGCACGTACCCGAGCGTACGTTTGTTTTGTTTTTAAGTATAGTAGTGGGACTTGTAAGTGGTCTTGCTGCAGTTTTGCTCAAAAACCTTATTCACTATTCGATTGAATTGCTTGATGATAAGTTTATGTCTCGTGGGGCATATTTGTATCTGATATTTCCTATAGTTGGTATTGCAATAAGTTACTTGTTTGTAAAATACATAGTTAAAGACAACATTGGCCATGGAGTAACACGTGTACTTTATTCGATGTCGAAACGGAACAGTTTAATCAAGCCACACAACACATGGACATCGATGATTGCCAGTACCATAACCATTAGCTGTGGCGGCTCGGTTGGAGCCGAGGCTCCGGTGGTATTAACTGGTTCGGCCATTGGTTCGAACCTGGCCAGGCTTTTTAAACTCAATTACAGGCAAATTACACTTATGGTGGGCTGTGGTGCAGCCGGTGCAATTGCCGGTATTTTTAAAGCACCCCTTGCCGGATTGCTTTTTACCCTTGAGGTTCTTATGCTCGATCTAACAATGGCTTCGCTTATTCCGCTCATGATATCGGCAGTAACCGCCACTTCGGTTGCTTATTTTTTTATGGGCAATGCTGTCTTATTCACTTTTAGCTTAAACCAAACATTTACTCTCGAAAATATTGGTTTTTATATTGTTCTTGGAATTTTTTGCGGATTGATATCCTTATATTTTACACGCACAACGTTAAAGATTGAAGGAATTTTTTCGCGCATAAAACAGCCCGGATTAAAAATTGTAATTGGTGCATTGGCTCTTACTTCACTGATTATTATGTTTCCTGCTTTATGGGGTGAAGGTTATTATTACATAAACAACATTTTGCACGATGGAGGTGTAAGCATATTTCAGAATTCTTTGTTTACAAATATCGATCAAAACAGCCTGTTGTTTTTAGTATTAATATTTATGGTTCTTATACTAAAAGTAGTAGCCATGGCAGCAACAAACGGAGCCGGCGGTGTGGGAGGTATTTTTGCTCCTTCGCTTTTGGTTGGAAGTTTTTTGGGGTTTTTCACATCACGCACATTTAATCATTTTTTTACCGTTGGATTGCCCGAGAACAACTTTGTACTTGCCGGCATGGCTGGTGTAATGGCTGGTGTAATGCATGCTCCTATGACTGCTATTTTTTTGATTGCTGAAATAACCGGAGGATACGATTTGTTTTTACCCTTAATTGTTACTGCAACAATTTCGTTTATCACAATCAGGCTTTTTGAGCCTCATTCAATTTATACAACACGACTTGCAAAGCGTGGTGAGCTCATTACTCATCACAAAGATAAAAACGTGCTGATTATGCTCGATTTGGAGAAACTTATCGAGAAAGAATTTATCCCTTTGAAAGAAGATTTCACTTTACGCGATTTTGTGAAAAAAGTTCCCGAATCGAAACGCAATATTTTTCCGGTTCTGAGCGATGATGATAATCTTATTGGAATTTTACTCATGGAAAGTGTCAGGCCAATTATTTTTAATCGCGATTTATACGATACAAGTTACGTGCGTGAATTTATGATTAATCCTCCGGCAATTGTCGATATACATGAGAATATGGAGTCGGTTATGAAAAAATTCAATCAAACAAAAGCCTGGAACCTGCCGGTTACCAACAACGGAAAATACGTAGGGTTCTTGTCGAAATCGAAAATATTTAACGAATATCGCGAAATGTTAATTCACTTTTCGGACGATTAATTTTCAATTTTTTTGCTTTTGGTTGTATTTGGCGAATGCCACAAAAACAACGAAAGAAAGAACAAAAACATCGATAAACCAATATGTGTTTCGAGGGTTGTTTCGCCCATGCCTGCAAAACCAATTGTTGTTAATAAAAGTATAAGTAACATATTTCGATGTTGCTTATGGTATATTACAACATACCCGATAATGAAAATAATAATTACAAAACCGGTATAGCCAAATTTTACGATATAACTCAAATATTGATTGTGTACCATAAACCTGAACCGATTGTCGAGTTTACTTTGCATGTGCTCATATGCCTGTTGGTATTTTTGCTTATAATTGCCAGTACCAATACCCCAAAAATTGTTTTGAATTATGTAAATAGCAGCTCGTGTGTATTCGATACGTTGCGAAACCGATTGATTGTTAGGGTTTCCGGTGCTAAAATATCGGTTTAACTCCCATACAGTTTGATAAATTCGAGGATAAATTGAAAATCGCTTCGTATAAAAAATATGGTTCGACATTCCGTTCTCAATATTCTTAATATCCTGAGTGGTAAGGGCTGCAACACCAGCCGAATCTTTTTTTAAGCCCTTACTCGTCATATAACGTAATACCGTATTGTAAACACGGTAACCATCTTCGTCTCTCTCGTTAATTTTAATTGAGCTAACACGGTTCCATTGCTCTTCGAGTTCGGCAGGACATATATACCAATATACATAATGTCCATTTTCGGTTAATGTATTGTCTGTATCAAAAATGTATCGATTTCCCGATTCGGTTGTTAAATTGTAATTGGCCTGTGTATCCTTTATTTGAAAAAAATCGTAAGTAACCCACGATACGTATAAAACCGGAACAATTACAAGCAAAAACAAAACAATAAAGCCCAATACCTGCCAAACAATTTGCTTTGCTTTTTTTATAAACCACACAATAAACACCATTGTGCTGAAAATCATTGCAATTATGCCGGTTAACGATTTTTGAAATGTTAGAAAAACGGCTAACCACAAAACCCAGAGCACAATCAACGGAAACTTTATTTGGTTAAAAAAAGGTGCTTTTGTTAAATACGAATGGAAAAGTATAAAAATTGAAAATACAGTTAATAAAGCTAACGAAACATGCGACACCAAAGAGGCATCGCGTAAATCTTTTATATTGTTAATTGCCGGAAACAATAAATTCAATGTTGTATAAAACGACGATACAGTAACTACCGACACAAAAACAAATAAAATAATCCAGAATTGTTTCGACGAAAGCCTTGGAGCAAGTGCCATTCCGAAAGGAATAATTAGCCAGAAAATATTTTTTTTAAGTTCGTATAAGCTTGTTGCTTTATCGTTTGTAAAAATACATGCGACAAAATAAAATAAAAAAACAAGCGATAAAGCCCATAAAGCATTGTCGCGTTTGAGTTTTTTTATTTTTGATTGAATATTTACAGGATAAAGTATTTGCAATGCAATTAAACCTGCCGATATACTCAATAGCGATTCGGAAAACGGTAAACTTATCACAAACAACAAAGCAATAGCAAACAACAAATTGTTAGTCAACCATTGATGTATATTTCTTGTTATTTTTTTCATTTCTGTATTGATGACTACTCATTAAAAAATACTGAAAAATACAATTTTATTGATCTAAAGCAATCAAATTTTCGAGTTCATTAAGTGCTTTGTCAAAACCAAATTGGCTCATTACTCTGTTGTATCCATTCATTCCCATTTCATAACGAAGGCTCTCAGAGTGTATAAGATTAAGCAAGGCATTGTTCATTTGGAGTATATTCCTTTTTTCAATTATATATCCGGTTTTATTGTGAATCACAATTTCAGGAATACTCCCAACATTAAAAGCAACCACCGGTAATTTTTGCGCCATTGCTTCAACTAAGGCAAAACCAAAGCCTTCGGCCTGCGATGGAAATATAAAAATATCAATTTGTGACAAAAACTCCTGAATATTGTTTATAAACCCAAGCAATTTTATGTGATTATCTAAGTGGTTTTTATGTATTTTCTGCTGTAAATATTCCCTGAGTTTCCCCTCACCGGCAATTTGTATTTCAAAATTGATGTTTTGTTTATTTAAAAAAAGTGCAACATCAATCAATACATCCTGTCCTTTTTCGTCACTCAAACGGCCGGCATTTCCAATAATTATTTTCTGCTTTTTTTGATTCAATTTGATATTTTTTTGTGGCAACTCCAATAAATCAAATCCGTTGTATATAACTGTAACTTTGTTTGGCGGTAAAATATTGTCGAGATTTTGCAAAACAAGGTTTTTAGTTGATTGTGAGTTGGTAATAATATGAGTAACCACTTTTGAAAGCAGGTATCGGTTTATTCGTTTGTTTTTAATTGCTACGCCAATTCCCCGGCGATAAATAATTTTTTTTACTCCGGCAAATTTTGCCATTTGAGCCGTAAGTTTTACATCGTTAGGGCCATTAAGGATTACTGCGTCAGGATGAACCTTTCGGAAAAAGAAAAAGACATAAATCAACTTAAAAATATTTAAAAAACTGAGTCTCGATACTGGTACGCTGTAGCATGGTAACTGGTGCTTTTGAGCACGTTTTTTTAGTTCAGAATTGTGGTTTGTAAGCAAACTAACCGAATGATTCCGATTGTTTAGAGCCTGTGCATTTTCGAGGTGCCATTTTTCGCCACCGCCCCACTCTTTTGTTGTATTTACAAAAACAATTTTCATCGATTCTTCCATTGATTAATCCATTGGCGTGTACCTTTATATTGAGTCGAAAATGACGCAATAAGCGAAGCTTCGGATAATGAATTTACAAAGTTTTTTGTTTGCATGTAATACCAGCACAAAGCACCATGTAAAAAATCTCCGGCAGCCAGCGAATCAACGGCATGTACTTGCTGAACATTAATTTGCTGGCCGAGGATTAAAATAGGCTTGTCTCCTTGCGATATTGCATAATGTACAATTCCACAGCTTTTTAAAAACTCAAAAATTTCGGATACTGAATTGCAATTGGGAGGATTAAAATTTGATGAAAAAACAGCAATATCAAGCAAAGGCAATAAATCGGGCAATTGCGGCTTCCAACTGCCTCCGTCAAATATTACGGGTATATTGTTTTGCTTTGCCAATTTTAACAAAGGAATCGATAATTCGGGATAAAAACCATCAGTAAATACAAAGTTGTAATCTTTTATATCGTAAATTTTGCTCTGAGCATTTTGTTCAGCATTTTTTTCGGGATGATGTGTAACAATAGTTCTGTCGCTGGTATTTGTATTTGTAATAACAGTAGCAGTAACCAGAGCAAAATCATCATTCTCAAAAGCATCAATAAGCTTTACTCCATGTTTTTCGAAATCGGATATAATAAACGAAGTAAAATGATTATTTCCCACACACGACAAAAAATCGGCACTACCGTTTAGCAATGCAAAAGCAATTGCAGCATTAGCTGCAGGTCCACCGGCTGCAATTTCGGGAGCCGATGCTTTTACCTTTGAGTTGGCTACAGGATGTTCGGTAACAAAATACTGAATATCGAGTGTTGTTAATCCAATAAATAAGCCCTTAAGTCGCATATTTACAGTTTATATTCCGATTACTATTTGAATTTGAGCTTTTGCTTACCATAGAATATAAAGAATAAACAAAAAACCCCGTTAAAAACGGGGTTGTAAATATAGTAAATCATTTTTTTACGTATTCATAGCACCACACACATTAATTACCTGGCCACTTACGTACGACGAAAGGTCGGATGCAAGGAAAAGAGCAGTTTTAGCAACCTCTTCGGGTTCTCCACCACGGCGCAGAGGCACAGTAGCTTCCCAGGCCTTGCGAACATCTTCGGGCAATTGATGTGTCATTTCAGTAATAATAAAACCCGGGGCTATAGCATTGCATCGAATGTTTCGTACACCAAATTCTTTTGCAGCCGATTTAGTAAAGCCAATAATTCCGGCTTTCGACGATGAATAGTTGATTTGGTTTGCATTACCCGATACACCAACAACCGAGCTCATATTTATAATGCTGCCTTTACCTTGTTTCCACATAACCGGCTGTACAGCTTTTGTAAAGTTGAAAATCGATTTCAGGTTTACAGCAATAACTGCATCCCACTGATCTTCGCTCATTCGTTTTAACGCTCCGTCTTTAGTAATACCTGCATTGTTAACAAGTACATCAATTTGGCCAAATTCTTTTGCAATATTGGCAACAACTTGCTGAGTTTCATCAAAATTTGCTGCATTCGAAGCAAATCCTTTTGCTTTTACTCCTAAAGCAGCAATTTCTGCTTCGGTATTTTTCATGTTTTCGTCGTCGAACAAATCGGTAAATGCGATATTGCATCCTTCGTTTGCAAAACAAATCGCAATCGCTTTTCCTATTCCACGCGATGCTCCTGTTATTATCGCGGTTTTTCCTTCTAATAGTTTCATTTCAATATGGTTTTATTTTATCAAGTGGTGGCAAATGTAATATTTTTGATAAATAAAGCAATCTTATAAGTTCATATAGAGATTCATTAAACTCTTTGAAGTGTTTTCGATATGAAATTTTTGTGCTTGTTGATAGCCCATTTTCTGCATGTTAGCATAAAGTTCGTTACTTGAAAGAATTTGTTCAAGAGCTTTCGAAATTTCTTCCGAATTATTCGGGTTTACATAAAATGCAGCATTGCCTCCGGTTTCGGAAAAACATCCTCCCCTGGTAGTAATAACCGGCAACCCACTAAATAATGCTTCGAGTATTGGTATTCCAAATCCTTCGAATAACGATGGCCACACAAGAATTTTAGCCATTTGATATATTGCAGGCATATGTACATCGGGGATATAATCAATAAACTGTATTTTTTCAGCAACATTACATGCACGGGCTTTTGCCAACAATTGTTTTTTATAGCTGTTTGGCTTACCTACTATTAACAAAGGCAACGAACAATGAGCAGGTAATAACGATATTGCTTCGATAATTCGTTCAATATTTTTATGCTTTACCAGTGCACCAACAAACAATAAATACTTATCGGGCAAGCTGTAAGTTTTTCGTATTTTGCTTTTCATTGAATCTGCTACAGAATTATAAAATATAGGCGAACATGTTTGATAAAGCACTTCGATTTTTTCGGCAGGTATTTGCAAGTACTTTATTAAATCGGACTTTGTTTGCTCGCTTATGGCTATAACTTTATGCGCACGATGACAGCTATGGCTTATTTTTGCGCGATAAATATGTCGGTCAATAAGCGAAAAATTGCTTTTAAAACGCAAAAAAAGCAAATCGTGTACTGTAACAACAAATTTTGTTTTTGTATTTTTTGCTATGCCTCCGGGAATTTCGTGACTCAAGCCGTGGTATATGTCGATGTTGTTATTCTTTATTTCGTTTCGCATATAAAAACTACGCCACAAAGCATTGTATAACGACGATGAATATTGAGGTGCAACAATTGTTGCATTTTTTTTTACTGAAGCATACCATTCATTAAGACTATCTGATTCAGGAGGATTCCCAAACAAATAATAATCGTTGTTTGGGTAATACCTCAATAAGCCCGAAAGCAGGGTGCGCGAGTAGTTTCCAAGTCCTCGTGTATTACAAAAAGCCCGTTTGGCATCGAATCCGATAATCATTTAAATTGATATTTTTACATTAAAATGTATTATTTACATAAAAGCCACTATTTTTACCCGATAATAATAACCAATAATTACGTGAAAAATTACATTTTTGCATAATTTATCGATACATTTTATAAAAACATGAGTGACCAACAAACAATATGTGCAGTAGCAACAGCTCCCGGCAGTGGAGCTATAGCTGTTATACGTTTATCGGGCAAAAATGCAATTGAACTTGCAAACAATTTTTTTCAATCGGCTACTAAAAATAAAAAACTCATAAATCAAGCTGCCAATACAATACACTACGGCTCCTTAGTCGATAATGATAAAATAATTGACGAAGTGGTAGTGGCTATATTTAAAGCCCCCCACTCATTTACCGGCGAAAATATTGTTGAAATTTCGTGTCATGGTTCAACATATATCCAACAAACCATATTGCAATTGTTTATCGACAATGGAGCTCGTATGGCAACACCTGGAGAATTTTCGAAACGGGCTTTTTTAAATGGTAAAATGGATCTCTCGCAAGCCGAAGCTATTGCAGATTTGATTTCGGCACAATCGAAAGCAGCACACTCTGTAGCTCTGAATCAGATGCGCGGAGGAGTATCAAACGAGATAAAAAGCCTCCGAAATGAGCTCGTACAGTTTACTTCGTTGGTTGAACTTGAACTTGACTTTGGCGAAGAGGATGTTGAGTTTGCCAATCGCGAACAATTACTTAAACTAAGCAACAATATACATCAATTAATCAAGAGGTTAACCAATTCGTTTTCGTATGGCAATGCATTGAAAAACGGACTACCCGTTGCAATTGTCGGCGATGCGAATGTTGGCAAATCAACACTTTTAAACACCCTTCTCAACGAAGAAAAGGCCATTGTTTCGGAAATAGCCGGCACTACACGCGATGTAATTGAAGATGTGGTTATAATTGATGGAATTCAGTTTCGGTTTATCGATACAGCCGGAATACGCACCACAAATGATCATGTTGAAACGATAGGAATTGAACGAACATTTCAGAAAATTGAACAGGCCGAAATTGTGCTGACAATGATTGATGCCACAAGTTCGTTTAATAACATCATTATGTTTTTAACACGCATGAGCGAGAAATTGCATACAAAACATACTGCACTTGTAATCAATAAAACCGATTTGATTTCAAATGATGATCTTGAAGAGCTTGAACGAATGGGTAGCGAAATGCAGTTTCCTACTCTTTCGATATCGGCATCTAAACGTGAAGGAATTGATACACTAATTCATTTTTTGATAAAATCGTTTCGTGATAAAGGCTATAGCGATAACGATGTAATTATTACCAATTTACGGCATTACGAATCACTTACACAAGCGGGTAAGTCAATTGAGCGGGTCATTGAAGGATTGCATGCCGGAATTTCGGGCGATTTTCTCTCACAAGATATCCGTGAATGCTTGTATTATCTAGGGAGCATTACCGGCGAAGTATCAACCGATGAAATCCTTGGTAATATTTTTAAGAATTTCTGTATAGGAAAGTAACTGAGACTGTTAATTCAGGAGCATGCGAACTGAATTGACTTAGTCGAAGTTATCCCGATGAGCTTTTTGCGACATCGGGATCTGTTGAAATATCACCCTATAACCACAATCAGGAGCATGCGAACTGAATTGACTTAGTCGAAGTTATCCCGATGAGCTTTTTGCGACATCGGGATCTGTTGAAATATCACCCTATAACCACAATCAGGAGCATGCGAACTGAATTGACTTAGTCGAAGTTATCCCGATGAGCTTTTTGCGACATCGGGATCTGTTGAAATATCACCCTATAACCACAATCAGGAGCATGCGAACTGAATTGACTTAGTCGAAGTTATCCCGATGAGCTTTTTG